>CARDEQ010000005.1:4754-22891 GCA_948958005.1 uncultured Clostridia bacterium | reverse complement strand
CTGCATCTTTTAATGCTTTTCGTATAAATCCAATATAGTTTGTTGCTCTGCAACCGCCTCCTGTTTGTGACATTATAAGTGCCGTCTTGTTTACATCATATTCTCCTGACTGGAGAGCCTCTATCATTTGTCCAGTTGTCAATATTGAAGGATAGCAGGCATCATTATTTACATACTTAAGACCAATTTCTACTGTCTTAGGGGTACAAGCATTTAAAAGTTTTACATTATATCCAGAAGCTGCTACTGCACTTTCTATTAATTCAAAGTGTATTGGCGCCATTTGTGGAATAAGTATTGTATAATCTTTTCGCATTTCCTTTGTAAAAGGAATCTTATTAATTTCATAATTACCAGTTGAGGTTTCACATGATTTACATTCGGAAGTATTCTTTTTGTCTAACCTTTTATTAATACTTGCAAGTAATGACCTTATACGTATGCGTACAGCACCTAAATTATTTACTTCATCTATTTTTATTAATGTATACATCTTGTCATAACTTGATAAGATTTCCTCTACTTGATCTGTTGTAACCGCATCTACCCCACATCCAAAAGAATTCAATTGGACTAATTCTAGGTTATCATGTTTTCCAACAAAGTCTGCTGCTGCATACAATCTACTATGAAATACCCATTGATCAACAACTCTTAATGGTCGTTTTACAGAAGTGTCCATTGAAACTGAATCTTCCGTAAGTACACACAAGCCGAGACCAGTAATTAAAGTATCTATCCCATGGTTTATTTCACTATCTACATGATATGGTCGTCCAGCTAATACTATACCTTTCAAATTATTTTCTTCCATATATTTTAGACTACGTGTAGCCTCATCTCGAATATCTTGTTTACATTTTTGATATTCTTTTTCTGCTGCAAGTGCAGCTTCAGTAAGTTCTTTTTTAGTAAAATTATATTCTGAAAATTCTTCTAATTCCATTACCTTTTTTACTAAATTTTTTATATCAAAGGGTAAAAATGGATTTATAAATTTTATATTTTTTACTTCCTCAACATTATTCTTTATAACCTCGGCATATGATATAACTATTGGACAATTATATTTGTTGTCTGAAGCTTCAAATTCTTTTCTGGAATACGGCATGCAAGGATAAAAGATTGTTTTTATTCCAGAATTTATAAGACTCATTATATGGCCATGAGAAAGTTTTGCAGGATAGCAAACCGATTCCGAAGGCATTGATTCCATCCCTTTTTCATAGGTGCTTCTTGTACTTTTTTCAGATATTATAACTCTAAAGCCAAGTTTAGAGAGGAAGGTAAACCAGAAAGGGTAGTCTTCATACATATTGAGTACTCTAGGAATACCTATTGTTCCACGAGGTGCAGCTTTTTCGTCAAGAGGTGTATATCCAAAGATTCTTTCTGCTTTATATTTAACAAGATTTGGAAGTTCTGAGTTTCCTGTGACAATCCCACTGCCACGTTCACAGCGATTTCCTGAAACATGAACTTTACCATTATTGAATTTGTTAATTGTGAGTCCACAATGATTTTCGCATCCAGTACATCTTGTATGAGTAATCTTTATATCTAATTTATCAAGCTCGGATAGTTTTGCAATCGTTGATGAATATTCCATATCAAGATTTGCCTCATATTGCTCTTTACTTAATAAGGCAACTCCATATGCTCCCATCAGTCCTGCTATATCTGGTCTTGTTACATCTTTTCCAACTATTATTTCAAAGCTACGTAATACAGCATCATTATAGAAGGTTCCACCTTGTACAACTATATGGTCACCTAGAACTTGCGGATCTCTGACTTTCATAACTTTTTGTATAGCATTTTTTATTACAGAAATTGAAAGACCAGCCGATATATCTCCTACGGAATAGCCCTCTTTCTGTGATTGCTTGATTTTTGAATTCATAAATACAGTACATCTTGAACCTAAATCAACAGGAGTTCTAGACATTAATGCTTCAGTTACAAAGTCTTCAATTGATAAATTTAAACTTTTAGCAAAGGTCTCAATAAAAGAACCACAGCCTGATGAACATGCTTCATTTAGCATAATATTATCTATTGCTCCATTTTTTAATTTGATGTATTTCATGTCTTGACCGCCAATATCTACTATACTTGTAACTTCTGGCATGAATTCGGAAGCTGCTCTATAATGTGCAATTGTTTCAATTTCATTTAGATCGACATTTAAGGCAGTTTGTATTAACTTTTCTCCATAGCCTGTAACGCCTGAAAATCGAATCTTAGCCTTTTTAGGTAAAATGCCATATACTTCCCTTAACATTTCAACAACACTCTTTAGAGGGTCACCTTCGTTGTTCCTGTAAATTGAGTGCATAAGACTTCCTTCATTATCAATAATAGCAAGCTTTGTTGTTGTTGAGCCTGCGTCTATTCCTATAAAGCAGTCTCCTTCATAGTCTTTTAAAGGTCTCCTTTTTACTTTTGCTTTTCCGATGTCTTTCTTTAAAGGCATCGTATTCTGCATCAATTGAAAATAATGGAGATAGAGGCTTAGTTGTTGTGTCGTGTGAACTCCTTAAAACTTCAATTCTGCTTTTTAATTTCTCAACAGAAATAGGCTTTCTATTAATAGAATCAAGTGCTGCCCCTTTTGCAACTAAAAGATGAGCATCAATTGGCGTAATTGCTTCTTCTGGCTTCAAATTAAGAGTTTCTATAAAACGCTTTCTAAGTTCTGATAAATAGTTTAGAGGTCCTCCTAAAAATGCAATATTTCCACGTATTGGTCTGCCACAAGCAAGACCACTAATGGTCTGATTAACTACGGCTTGAAGTATTGAAACTGCTATGTCTGATTTTGCAGCACCTTCATTTATTAATGGCTGAATGTCAGTTTTGGCAAATACCCCACAACGTGAAGCGATTGGATAGATTGTTTTGAAATTTTTTGCGAGTTCATTTAAACCATCGGTATCCGTATGCAAAAGGCTTGCCATTTGATCTAAAAACGCTCCAGTTCCTCCTGCACAAGTTCCATTCATACGCTGCTCAACAAATTTATCAAAATATATTATTTTAGCATCTTCACCGCCAAGTTCTATAACTACATCAGTTTCCGGTATATATTTTTCTACTGCACGTTTACAAGATACTACCTCTTGAATAAAGGGTAAGTCCAAAAAGGTTGCAGCAGACATTGCACCAGAGCCTGTTAGTGCTATTGTAAATTCATTGCTTGGATAACTTTCAGCAAGCTCCTCAAGCACTTTGCAGACCGTGTTTTTTGTGTCTGAAAAGTGTCTTTTATATGAGGTATGTATGGTTTCTAAATCATCATTCATGACTGCTATTTTTACAGTTGTTGAACCTACGTCTAATCCAACATGTAATAATTTTTCATTTTTCATATGCTTTACTCCTTAATAGTCTTTTTTACTTTCCATATAATTTTATACGCAAATTGCAATTTTGTCAATGTAAAAATGTTCCTTTTTAGTTTGAAAGGCTCATTTGCGTAAGACTTTTTAGATTTATTAATTCTACATAAAATTATTATTTAAAAAAGTATTCATATTTTGTCCTAATGCTAAATATATTGAAATATGAATTTATAAAAGAGAAAAGGAATGTGAGTGATATGAAAAATGGAAAGGTTTTTTTAATTATAATTGGAATTATTCTTTGTGTTTTGGTAATAATTACTATTTTTAGCTCTCTAAAAAAACAGGACACTTTAGGAAATACAGAGATAACTCCTGGTGAAGAAATGACTGAAGAACAAGAACGTCAGACTATTATTTCTTTGTACTATATTAGCTTGGAGAATAATACTTTAACGCCAGAGGCTAGGGTTATAGATGCTAAAAATTTACTTGAGAATCCATATAAGACTTTAACAGAATATCTTATTGAGGGACCAAAAAATGATAAATTACAAAGAGCACTACCAAGTGGCACTAAAGTAAATGGTGCAACACGTTCAGGTGATATGATTTTACTTGATTTGTCAGAGGAGTTTATTCAAGATCAGAAGGAAGATGCAATAAAAATAGCTGCGAATTCAATTGTAAATACTCTTACAGAGTTAAATGATGTAAATTCTGTAAAAATACTAATTAATGGCGAGGAAGGAAAAAAACTTGAGGGAACAGAAATTGATTTTAGTAAAGCTTTTTTTAGAGAAGAAAGTTCTACTTAAAAAACTTATATAGTTTAATATATTTCATGAAATGCTTGTAATTAAAAAGGAAATGCTCTACTTCGTTTAACGAGTTTATAGCATTTTCTTTTCTTTGCTTAAAACTTACTTTTGAATTTTGCTTGATATCTCCATTTCTAGAGTAAAAGATATTATTATTCATAATTACACCTCATGGTCTTTCAATTTGTATTTATTTGTTATATAATATATTATGAAAATAAAAAAAGAAGGTTACTTTGTATTATGAAAATAAATGAAGATGAAAGAATTGATGATTTAGAATTGAAAGGCTTAAAGATAATTCAAAATAAAAAATGGTTTTGCTTTGGAATTGATAGTGTTTTACTTTCGGATTTTTCAAATGATATTCATAAAAATAGTTCGATTTTAGATTTAGGAGCAGGAAATGGAATACTAGAATTATTACTTTCTGCTAAAATAGAGGGAGCTAAAATTACTGGAATTGAAGTACAAAAGAAAGTCGCTGAATTAGCTTATAGAAATATTAAGCTTAATAAGTTAGAAGAAAAAGTCAAAATTAGAAATATTAATGTTAAGGATTTCCTTGAAGAAATCAAATATGATGCAGTTGTCACTAATCCACCATATAAAGAGGCGGGGGCAGGATTGCAAAATGAGGAGGAGGCAAAAGTTATTGCTAGACATGAGAAATTAGCAAATTTAGAAGATTTTATTAAAGCTGCAAGTAGAAATTTAAAAGACAAAGGCTCAATGTATATGGTAAATAGACCAGAAAGGCTTACGGATATACTGTGTTTGTGTAGACAGTATAAGTTAGAACCTAAAATTATTAGGTTTGTGTTTTCTAAGGTTAATTCCTTACCAGTTTTAATTTTAATTAAAGCTACAAAAAATGCAAATAGATTTTTAAAAATAGAAAAACCATTATACATTTATGGGGGAAATGGAGAATATACAGAAGAAATTTTGAAAATATATAATAAGGAGAAAAAGTCATGAGTGGAGTTTTATATTTAGTTGCAACACCAATTGGAAACTTAGAAGATATTACTTTAAGGGCAATAAGAGTTTTGAGAGAAGCAGATATAATTGTAGCAGAGGACACGAGACAAACTTTAAAATTGTTAAACCATTTAAAGATTTCAAAAAGAATAATTAGTTATCATAGACATAGTGGGGAGGAAAAAGCGATAGATATAATAGAAGAAATAAAATCAGGAAGGAGTATTGCCTTGGTATCAGATGCAGGAACCCCAGTGATATCAGATCCAGGAGAAGAAATTGTGCAGATTGCTATAAATGCAGGAATAAATGTGATTCCAATTCCTGGAGCCTGTGCATTAATAACTGCACTTATAGCATCAGGAATTGATGCAAAGGAATTTTCTTTTTTTGGGTTTTTACCAATAAATAAGAAATTTAGAGCTGAAAAACTGAAGGAAATATCAATATCCAAGCAAACAATAATATTATATGAGGCACCACATAAATTGATAAATACATTAAAAGAGTTAGAAAAAATTATACAGGATAGAAAAATTGTCTTAGCGAGAGAATTAACAAAGATACATGAGGAATTTATAGGAGGAGCTGTATCAGCAGTTCTAGAAAAAATTAAAGAGCCTAGAGGAGAGTATGTAATTGTTATACAAAAGAATATAAAGAAAAAGGACGATGATTTCCAAAATATGACAATAGAAGAACACTATAAATACTATGAACACTTACGGATTTAGTAAAAAGGATATAATTAAACAAATTGCAAAGGATAGAGAAGTAAAAAAAGATGAGATATATAAACAATTTATATAGTGGAGTAAGAGTTTTAGCTGGCAACTTATCAAATAAAAATTATAAGATGCCAACTAAAAATAAAGCTAATTTAAGAAAGCTTAGAAATCTTGTCTTTACATTTAGGGCAAATTAGTTTATCTGCATAAGAGACTAAATCTTTATCGCTACCACAAAAAGTACACCCTGCATTACATTTTTTTAGGATAATAGAAGAACCTTCAACATAAATATCCAAAGAATCTTTTTCACCAATACCTAATTTCGTTCTAAGTTCCATTGGAATAACAATTCTTCCAAGTTCATCAACCTTTCTAGATATCCCAGTTGATTTAACCATAACAATACCTCCTCAATAATCTATTATATCTTTTGTAAATATAGTTTTATTATTAGTTTATGTACTTTTATGATAACACAAAATTTTCTAATAATCAACAAAAAATGTAAAAATTTGACAAAAAAAGAATACAGGAGCTTGCGACTCCTGTAAAGTTAGATATATAACTCCGGTTGGAGATTTGTTGTAGAGGGTGTCTCCGCTAATGTATAATAAAATGGGGGCGCGAAGAGATATAAAATTATCCTCTACAAGATTAATAACAATATAATTTTTGTGTGGTTTTTATTAAATATCATAAAAAACTTGATGGTTAATATTTTATTTAATTAAACTTGGGAAATATTTTGGGTGAATACCCTGAAAATATAAATTAAGTTTTGTAAAAATGATTAAATATAAATTTACTATAACAATAATAGCATAAATCGATATATATGTCAACAAAAACCGTTCGACATAATTCGACAAAAGATAACTGATACAATCATTCCGGATTAAATCTGCCAATAATGCACATATTAAAACAAAGCGAATTTTTTTGATTTTAACAGTGCTTGTATAAATGGCAATAGTATATAAAGTAGTTTCGGTTGAACCCATAATAGTTGAAGCAATTAGACCGAATTATACTATCTACTCCGAAATTGTTGCATTATATCTAATGCAACAGCAGTAGAAGCACTTCCAGAAATAGGTCTAATTAGCATTAATGGGAGTACTTCTGATGGAATTTCGAGTAGTATTAAAATAGGAGAAAGTGATTTTTGAATTAAATCTAAAAGGCCAGAATTTCTAAGTGCACTAATTGCTAAAAATAAGCCAACAAGTGTTGGAAATATTTTTATTACTGTTTCCATTCCTTCCTTTGCGCCGAGTTAAGAAACTATCGAATACTTTTATCTTTTCTGCACATCCATATAAAACAATATAAAAAATAGTAAATGGAACAGCAATTATTGATATATAATGGATAATGTTCAAAACTTTTTATTCCTCCTTTTATCAAATTTTATACACAATTTAGCTGCAAATACTGCAACAAAGGCTGCCGAAAGAGTTGCAATCCAAACAGGTAGAATTATTGCAGTAGGATTATTTGAATTTAGTGACATTCTAATTGCAATTACAGTAGTAGGAATAAGTTGTAGAGAAGCAGTATTAACTAATACTAACATAGACATAGAATTACTTAATACGTTTTTGTTTGGATTATTTCTTTGGAGAGATTCCATTGCTTTTAGTCCAAGTGGAGTCGATGCATTGCCAAGACCTAAAATATTTGCAATTATATTTAAAGAAATTTCTTCATGGGCACTATCCTTTTCACTTACATCTGGAAATAAAAATTTCACAATTGGTTTTAATAGTTTTGCAAGTTTTTTTGATAGTCCAGAATCTTTTGCAATTTGCATAATGCCACACCAAAGTGTTATAGTTCCAAAGAAGGTGATTGTTAATTCTACTGCTGAAGAAGCTGATTCGAATATTCCATTATTTATTTTTTCAAGATTACCACTTACCAGACTATATGCATATGAAATTATAATAAAAATTGGCCATAAAATGTTTAACATGTAACAATTATATTATGGATGTTTAAATAATATTACTCTTATATGTCTAGGGAGGCAAAAGAGGGTTCCTATTTTTGGACACCCTCTTTTTTATAGTTGATTTATTTAGTAGAGTTTGTTAGCGATAGTATATACAACTGTTTTTATGCTAGGTTTTTCATCTTCTACTAAATGAAAATACTCTTTAAGATTTTCTATATTACATTCATAATACATTGCATTATTTGCAGCAATTATACAGTTTTTTATATTATGCACAGTTTTATTATATTTTTTAGCAACAATTGGATAGAAATTGTCCTGGAGACTTGTTAATGCAATTACATCACCCTTTTGAACTTCTAGTATTGTTTCTAATAAATATTGAGTACCTTTGTACTTAAAATTGTAACCAATTTTTTTGAGTTCTTCCATAATTCTTTTTCTTTTTTCATTAATTTGAATTTCTGCTAAATTATTAATACCTGCTATTGATTTATCTGAGAGTGCTTGAGTTTCGTCGAAAGCTAAATAGATTAGCTTATTTTTACATTCTCTTAAAGTAGTTTTATTGTAGTGATTAATAACTTCTTTGCTTAAAAATAGAATGTCTGATTCCTTGATATGTAAAAATTTTGAAATTTCTGATTTATGAGACATATCACAACTTAGTAAATCTGCACATGATATATTATTTAACAGTTCTTTTGTAATGCTAATGTCATTACCTATAATCAGTAAGTTAACCATTTTTATTTCCTCCTATATCTATTAGATAGTTTTAGAGGTCGAAAAAGTTTCAACTTTTTTATTTTTTTTGAAAAAACATGTAAAATTTGTATGAATATTGATGAACAATGTCTAATAATCAAACAAATATAGAAGTTAGTTTTTTAATAAAAAGTATTCATTGTTATCAATAATTAATTTTAAAGTGTCAGAGTCAGTACTATTATAATTTGAAATGACAATATAATTATATTTATCAAAATCAGAAGAAGGTAAAGTTGCGTAATAACATGGATAAGACTTATTATTACTGTCAATCAAAGAAATAGCCTGTAAACTATGAGTGTAGTCTAATGTAATAAGTGAATAAAAACCAGTTTCTGTAATAATAGCTTTCTCTATTTTAGGGCTATTTGAAGTATAAGTAATGTAATTTCTATCAACAAATTTATCTAATAGATTTATTGAAAAAGAAGTAGGGGAATAAATATCAACTTTAGATTGTAATCTTTTAGCCAAAATTACTCTAGACAAGTTGATATTTAAAGTTTTAGAAATAGGGAAGTTATTAGTATATGTATATATAAGACATTTAATATGATGTTTGTCACTTTCTATAAGTTTATCTCCAATATAAATGCCATGTTGATTAGCGAAAACGTCCTTTTTATTAAAAATTGTAGTATTATTTTCATTAGTAATTTCTATGTCAGGAAAAGCAATATCTTCAAATTGACTTATATCATTTTCAGACATAAAGTCAAAAATTAAGTATAAGTTCATTTCATCCATTAGAAGATAATCAACTTTAATTTTGTAACCATCACCTAAATCAATATAATCCATATCAACATCTTGGAACCATTCTAAATGTTCAATAGCTTCAAGCACACCTTCATTGTGTCTTCCAGCGGAATTTATATCAAATAATTCTTTGACATAGCTAATAATACAAGCTGCAATTACACTTGTTACTAAGAATGCACAAAGAATAATCATGATAGTAACAGGCTTAATAGATCTACTTAGCTTTTGTTTTCCTCTACTTAGATGAGTTTTTACAGTATTTTCATTTATATTTAAAAGACTTGAAATTTCTTTAATACTTAATCCATCTTCATATTTAAGCTTAATAACCTCCTTTTCAACCTTATTTAAACGTTCTAACATATTGCGAAAGTCAACAATATCGTCAATATTATCAGTATTAAAATCTGGACTTGGATAATCTTCTAAAGAAGTAGTTGTTTCTTTACGTTTACGTAATAAAGCATAGCATTTATTCCTTAAGATTCTAGAAATCCATGCTTTAAAGTTTTTGTTATGATGAAGATTATTTATATTTTTAAAGGCAGTAAAAAATGCATTTTGAATTGCATCTTTTGCATCAGCATCATTATGAACTTTAGACATAGCAATTTTATATAAATCATTATAAACAGAACCAAAGAGTTCTGAATAAGCTTCCTTATTTCCTTTTTTTGCTTCTACAACTAAATTTTCCATATTTAACCACCCTAATTATTTAAATTTTGTAAAAATGATACTATAAACTAAATAAAATTTCAAGTATGATTTTATACAAACCTCAAAATAATATATGAAATAATAGTTTTATTTTTTTCTGGACTTATATCATACCTTTTTGATATAATTATGAAAAAAGTTATTAGGGAGGAAAAAATATTGAGAAGAAGAAATAGAGGAAGTAATAGAAAAAGAAAAGTAAATTATAGAAAATTTATGGTATCCTTAATAATTATAATATTTGCGATAATTGCAATAACAATTGGAATTACAACTGCTATAAAAATTGTAGGCAAATCTCAAGAAGAAATAATGGAGCCAGGAATAATAGAGCCAGACGATGTAGTTATAAAGCTAGTAGCAACAGGAGATGTGATGTGCCATACAACTAATCTTAATGCAGCATATAATGCTAAAACCAAAAGTTATGATTTTATGCCAGTATTTAAGAATATTGCTAAATATATAACAGAAGCAGATATAGCAATAGGAAATTTGGAAACAACATTTTCAGGAGCAGATAGAGGATATACAGGATATCCAACATTTAATTCACCAGTAGAATTAGGAATAGCTTTAAAGAATATAGGAATAGATGTACTTTCCACAGCTAATAACCATAGTTTGGATAAAGGATATTCAGGTATAGTAAGCACACTAGACAAATTAGACGAACTCCAAATATCGCATACTGGAACAGCTAGGAGTATAGAAGAGCAGAATACAGTTTTAATAAAAAATGTAAATGGAATAAAAATTGGATTTATTTCTTTTACTTACGGGACTAATGGAATTCCAGTACCAGCTAGAAAGGAGTATTCAGTCAATTTGATAGAAAATAAAGATGTTATACTTAAACAAATAAGCTTAGCAAAAGAGCAACAAGCAGATATAATTTGTGCTAGTATGCATTGGGGAATTGAGTATTCGCAAAAGCAAAATAAAGAACAAGAAGAGATTGCTAATTATTTATTTAATAATGGAGTAGATATAATAATAGGAAATCATGCACATGTTGTACAACCAATGGAAAAGAAAAATATAACTTTAGAAGATGGTACAGAAAAAGAAGTATTTGTTGTATATGCTTTAGGGAATTTTGTATCAGGACAAACTATAGAACATACAAAAAGTACAGCTATACTTGACATTAATATAAGAAAGAATGGAGTAAATGGGAAAATAACAATAGATAGTGTAAATTATGTACCAGTATACTGCCATGATAGAGAAGGTAGCAATAGTAATAGATACGAATTGATAGATATGAGAGCGGCGATAAATGAATATGAAAATGGAAATACAGATAATATAAATGAGAAATTGTACAAAACCTTAAAATTAGAACTTGAAAATATTGAAAGTGTCTTAGGGAAACCTATAATAGAAAAAGAAAATGAGGAATAAATAGTGTCTTTTTTTGTCAAAGTGTAAATAAATTAATTGTAGAGTGATAACATACAAATATAAATTTATAAGGAGGGTATAGTTATGAAGAAAATTTATACTAAAATTATAACACGCATGATAATTATGTTACTTGCAATCTCTACAATGTCTATGTTTGCACCAGTTAAGGCTGACATAGGTATTTCACCTTTGACATATGATGAATTTAATTTTTCATTTAAAGGAGGATGCCATATATCTAGAGGATGTCAAGGAACATTTTTAGATATTAGAGTTAGAGGAACAGCTGCTAATAATAATAATGAAACAATTACATTAGAAGTTTTTATTACAAATAGAAATGTAACAAAGACATATACTTTCTTAACTGATGGACAAAATCATGAATTTAAAGGAATATTCTTAGGATTGTCTGGAGGAAGTGATGTACGTTTTGGATTTAGAGGTGCTAATCCAGAAATAACAATAAACATGTATATGGAAATTGCAAGTTAAATAAGCTAAAAATATTAAAAAAGATACACTTATGAATTAAGAAGTGTATCTTTTTAATATTTTCTAAATAAAAAGTATTCATTGCTATCAATAATTAATTTTAAAGTGTCAGAGTCAGTACTATTATAATTTGAAATGACAATATAATTATATTTATCAAAATCAGAAGAAGGTAAAGTTGCGTAATAACATGGATAAGACTTATTATTACTGTCAATCAAAGAAATAGCCTGTAAACTATGAGTGTAGTCTAATGTAATAAGTGAATAAAAACCAGTTTCTGTAATAATAGCTTTCTCTATTTTAGGGCTATTTGAAGTATAAGTAATGTAATTTCTATCAACAAATTTATCTAATAGATTTATTGAAAAAGAAGTAGGGGAATAAATATCAACTTTAGATTGTAATCTTTTAGCCAAAATTACTCTAGACAAGTTGATATTTAAAGTTTTAGAAATAGGGAAGTTATTAGTATATGTATATATAAGACATTTAATATGATGTTTGTCACTTTCTATAAGTTTATCTCCAATATAAATGCCATGTTGATTAGCGAAAACGTCCTTTTTATTAAAAATTGTAGTATTATTTTCATTAGTAATTTCTATGTCAGGAAAAGCAATATCTTCAAATTGACTTATATCATTTTCAGACATAAAGTCAAAAATTAAGTATAAGTTCATTTCATCCATTAGAAGATAATCAACTTTAATTTTGTAACCATCACCTAAATCAATATAATCCATATCAACATCTTGGAACCATTCTAAATGTTCAATAGCTTCAAGCACACCTTCATTGTGTCTTCCAGTAGTATTTATATCAAATAGTCCTTTAACATAACTAATAATACAACCAGCAATTACACTTGTTGCAATAAATACAAGTAGTATAAGTAAAATAGAAGAATGTTTAGCTTTATTTCTAATTTTTTCCGAATTCCTTCTCAACCTTGATTTTACAGTGCTTTCCTTCATTCCCATATCAGTAGCAATTTCCCTTGCTGTAAATTTATATTTATGATATAAAATATGTATTCTTTTATCC
Source organism: uncultured Clostridia bacterium (assembly GCA_948958005.1). Classification (GTDB taxonomy): domain Bacteria; phylum Bacillota; class Clostridia; order TANB77; family CAG-508; genus JAAWPK01. Next base: position 9,849 of record CARDEQ010000005.1, on the reverse strand, counting down.
TCAGTATTTAATCCAGAAAGAGTATTTTCAAAATCAATATCTTCATCAACTGAATCAAAATCAAAAATTTCATAATTACAAAGAATTGCATCTAAAGGTAATTCTTTATGGCTAGGAGTACCATGCATTTTTAAACATTCATTTATAACAATTCTTGTAAGCCAAGTTTTAAAATATTTATCATGTCTAAGCCTATAAATTCTAGTCAAAGCAATTTCTATGGCATTTTGTACAGCATCCTCACAATCATCAAGGCTTGATAAATATTTTCTAGCTACTTTAATTAAATCAGCACGAACAAAGGCAAAAAGCTTAGAACATGCATCTACATTACCACATTTGGCATTTCTAACTAAATCTTCCATAATACTTCCAATCAAAAGGTTTTTATAAAAGACATTATATCACGGTTGAAAAAATTTTTCAAATATGATAATATTATTTTCAGAAAATCTTGGAGAAAAGGAAATGAAAGATGGAAAAAATAATAAAAATAATTGCAGAGGAATTAAATATAAAAGAGTCTCAAGTAGATAAAACTGTAAGATTGATAGACGATGGAAATACAATTCCATTTATAGCAAGATATAGAAAAGAAGTAACAGGAAATCTTAGTGACGAAGTATTAAGAGACTTAAATGATAGATTAACGTATTTAAGAAGCTTACAAAAAAGGAAAGAGGAAATTACAAAATCAATAGAAGAACAAGGAAAAATGACAGAAGAACTTGCACGAACAATAGAAAGTGCTATAACCTTAGCAGAAGTAGAGGATATTTACAGACCATATAAACAAAAAAAGAAAACGAGAGCAACAATTGCAAAAGCAAAGGGGTTAGAACCGCTTAGTATAATTATATATATGCAAAGTGAAAAAGAAGATATAAATAAGATAGCCATGAAGTATGTTAATATAGAAAAGGAAGTAAATACTCCAGAAGAAGCAATAGCAGGAGCGCTTGACATTATTGCAGAAAATATATCAGATAATGCAAAATATAGAAAACAAATTAAAAGGTTATATTATAGGGAAGGATATGTTCAAACAAAAAAAGTAAATGAAGAAGTACAAACAAACTATGAAATGTATAAAGAATATAAAGAGAAGATAAATCAAATTCCAAGCCATAGAATACTAGCAATAAATAGAGGAGAGAAAGAAGATGCTTTAAAAGTTAAACTAGATAAACCAGAAGAAAAAATTATAGAATACATGGAAAGAGATGTAATAATAGGAAAAACGCAATTTACAGAAATGTTGAAGCTGACTATTCAGGATTCATTTAAAAGATTAATTGAGCCATCAGTTGAAAGAGAAATAAGAAATGATTTAACAGAAAAAGCCGAAGAACAGGCAATAAAAGTGTTTGGGAAAAATGCAAAACAATTATTGCTTGGAGCTCCAATTAAGGGGAAAACAGTAATGGGGTTTGACCCAGCATATAGAACTCGGATGCAAAATTGCAATAATAGATGAAACTGGAAAACTGTTAGATATAGAAACAGTGTATCCAACGGCACCTCAAAATGATGTACAAGGAGCAAAAGATAAGTTATTAAAACTCATAAAAAAAGATAAAGTAGATATGATAGCAATTGGAAACGGAACAGCTTCAAGAGAATCTGAAATGTTTGTAGCAGAAATGATAAAAGAAGCTGATAGGAATATAAACTATGCTATCGTAAGTGAAGCAGGAGCATCGGTATATTCAGCATCAAAACTTGCAGCAGAAGAATATCCAGATATCAATGTATCAATTAGAGGTGCAATATCAATTGCAAGAAGACTTCAGGATCCATTAGCTGAACTTGTGAAAATCGATCCCAAGGCAATTGGAGTTGGACAATACCAGCATGATGTAAATCAAAAAAATTTGAACGAGAGTTTAACAGGAGTCGTCGAAGATGCAGTAAATAAAGTAGGAGTAGATGTAAATATCGCAACACCGTCACTTTTAGCATACGTATCAGGCATAAATTCAGGGATTGCTAAAAATATAGTAAAATATAGAGACGCGAATGGAAAATTTAAAAATAGAAAACAATTATTAAAGGTGCCAAAGTTACGGAAACTCAACCTTCGAACAATGTTCTGGTTTTTTAAGAATAGCAGATGGAGATAACGCATTGGATATAACGGCGGTACATCCAGATAATTATGAGCAGACAGAAAAATTATTGGATAAAGCAGGATTTGTTAAAGAAGATTTACGAAAAAAAGATAAGCTGGAAGAATTAAAAGAAAAATTAAAAAACATAAATATAGAGGATATTGCAAAAGAATTAGAAATAGGAGAAATAACGTTAGAAGATATTATAAAAGAGCTTACAAAGCCAGGAAGAGATCCAAGAGAGGAAATGCCAAAACCAATTTTAAGAAATGATGTACTGAAATTAGAAGATTTAACGGAAGGAATGTGTTTAAATGGAACAGTAAGAAATGTAATAGACTTTGGGGCATTTATAGATATTGGAGTAAAACATGATGGATTAGTGCACATATCAGAAATGAGTAATAGATTTATTAAGCATCCGTCAGAAGTAGTATCCGTAGGTGATGTAGTAAAAGTAAAAGTAATAGGGATAGATAAAGAAAGACAAAAAGTATCATTGAGTATGAAATTAGATAAATGAAAATCTTAAACTTTTATTATTTTTGCTAATTATTACTAGATTTTATACTAAAAAGAGGATATAGTAGTATTATGGAGTAAAAATTATGAAAAAGAAAATTAGGATTAATTATAGAAGAATAATTTTAATTGTAATACTACTAATAGTCAGTATTTATATAGTAAATACATTATTAAATAAATTAGAATATTCAGGAGAATCAGTATTTCCGAGTGAAGTATATGGAATACAAGTTCATACTAAACTGGTAGAAAGTAGTAACCAAGCACGTACAGAGAAAAAGAGAAAAATAAAGTATATTGTTGTACATGAAACAGCAAATACTGCAAACGGGGCAACGGCTAAGAGTCATGCAGAGTATTTGAGTAAAAATAATAGTACGACAACGGCATGGCATTACACAGTAGATGATAAAGAAATTTATCATCATATACCAGATGACGAAGTTGCATACCATGCGGCAACAGAAAAAGGAAACTTATTTGGAGTTGGAATTGAGTTGTGTGTAAATAAGGATGGAGATTTTGAAAGAACATTTGATAATGCAAGTAAATTAGTTGCATATTTATTAAACGAATATAATTTGACATTAAAGAGTATTAAAACACATAATGAGTTTTCAGGTAAAGACTGCCCACATAATATTTTGAAAGATGATAGAATGAATGAATTTATAAGAAAAGTTGAAGGTTATATGAAATAAAATTATGTAGAATATTTGAGAAAGTCTCTAATTCAAAAAAACGTACTTGTTTGTATCACTATCCATAGGAATATGTGCTCTATATCGTAATTAGAAAGGTTATAAATAGAAGAATATACCTTCTTTATAATGTGAAATATTTTTGTAACTAATTTTGTTATAAGATAAAAAAGTTCTCATGAGGGAAATCTATAATTTTACCTTTACTGATAGATATGCTAGTTAAACTATCCATAATATTTTGGCAAATATATATTGGACATAGTTTGCATATATTGACTATCTATGATTAGAACGTTCTATATTAAGTTACATTTTAATCAATTGGCATATGTTAGAAATCCGATAAAGTTAGCATAAAATTTCTTCTCACAAAAATAATAAATTTATAAGTGTTTGATATATCAACTTATAAAATTAGAAAAAAGAATAGTGTGCAATTGAATTATAAGCTTACATAAATACAGCACATAAGTATATTCAAGATAATCGTATGTTAAAATTTCTATGCCATTTAACAAAAAAATATTGACATTAACGTGATTTTGTGTTATCATATTTTAGTAATAATTATGAAAACTCATCATGCTAATTTGGGTCAGTAGCTCAGTTGGATAGAGCACGGGCCTTCTAAGCCCGGGGTCGGGGGTTCGAATCCCTCCTGGCTCACCAAGACCTCATTATACGAACCCTCGTGTAATGGCGTAAAGGAAAAAACATCTCAATTTGCATTATTGTATTTTGAGATGCTTTTATTATTTCTATATTTATTTTTTTCTGTTAGATATTAGAAACCATCATTATTGAATGAAAGTTATTAAGTCCTTGGAAAGCCCCATCAGGTGGAATGTAATCACCTATTTTATAAAAACCATTTTTTTGATAAAATTTCAAGGCTATTTTATTATCGGGAGTTGTCCACAGATATAAACTATGTATTTCATTACTTATAGCATATTGTTTCAAATTTTCAATTAGTTTAGTTGCAATATTCAAATTTCTATATTGTTCTTTTACTACTAAATGCTTAATTACTAAGCTATTCCTTAGCTTTGGTTCTTCTGAGTATTTTTCATATTTCCTATCTAATTCATTTTCTACATCAAAGGAAATTGCCATATATGCTACAATTAAGCTATTGCTTTTTGCAATTATGATGAAACTAGAATTTACCAAAAAATCATCAGAGTATAACATACCTCCATTTCTAAAAAAGTTTTCATTAAAAATAGATATCAATTCTGTTTTATACTTCTTATATTGATTTGGCATTAAAAATTCTACTTCTATATTATTTTTCATAATGCGGCTTCACCTTCAACTACTACTTTTCAGCAATATTTTTATTTCCATTCTTTACAATAATTTTATCCAGTTTCTTCTACCATATATAACTTTTACTATTTCTATTGTATTACTTTTTATTCTATAAAAAATAATATAGTTGTCTACAATAATTTTTCTTATTTCCAACTTTTTTATAAAATCATCATCTATAATTGCATATACTTCTGGATTATTTTTTATATCTTCTATTGCATTCTTAATCTTAGATATTAACTTATTAACAATATCAGGTTCTTGTAAATTATATTTTATATATCTTTTTATCTCTATTAAGTCCTGTTTTGCTTCTTCTGAATATTGGGCAATATATTTGTTCAAATAGTAGTCCTTCTTTCAACTAAATTTTTTCTAATTCTTCATAAACTTCGTCTGAAGAATACTTTTTTCCTTTTTCTAAAGAGTTTATCCCCT
>CARDEQ010000005.1:2835-4744 GCA_948958005.1 uncultured Clostridia bacterium | reverse complement strand
CTTTTCTAATTCCTTATATAATTCATATCTATCTGTTAAATATTCATACACTTCTATACTCATTATAGCTAAATCTCCTGCACCATTTTTTGTAATATATACTGGCTTTTTTGTTTCATGACATATTGTAGAAATTTCATTGTATTTATTTCTCAAATCTGAACTTGGCCTAATAATTGGCATAACAAAATACCTCCACTAATATTATATGCACATTTTATCAAAATATTGATATTTAGTCAATGCTTTTTTATAAAATAGTAATGAATTTATCATTTTCCATGTAAAACTTTTAAGATTTATTTTGCTTTATAAAGTCAAATTTCATATTTGCAAAGTTGTGGCCCACTCAATAAGCCTTATACGAACTCGTATAATAACACTAAAAGCATTATCAAGTCAAAACAGACAAGATAATGCTTTTAGTTTGTATTGCCTAAGTATTAGCGCAAAATTTTCCCCCAAGTATCACGATTAGCAGAATACTCGCAAAGATATAAGCGTTCATTTTTAAAACGATGTATACGCCTAGGAATCATATTGAAATGCACTTTGATGTATTGAATATGTGAATTCGCGAGAACTCCCTCCAAACTTACAAAGAAATGCTCAGCATGTTCATTATGTGCTATTTGAAATGCCCGAGCAATATATTCTTCTGTTTTCTCATTATTTCTCCTCTCCATAGCATTTGAATTCAGTTTGAGACATAATTTTAACCGTTCTTTCCCTTTCTTCTTAGGCATTGCTTTGTACCTCCATAATTTTTAGGACTATTACTACATTCGGTATTTTCCTCTATTTTCAATATTTTACTAAATTAACCATAATAAAGAATAATTTTCGTTTATTTAAGCGTAATATAATATATTATATATAAATATACCATATTGACACTGCATTTATTTTATGTTAAACTACATTATAAAAAGAGATAATATTATGGCTCAAATATTAGTAAATTTTAGAATAGTTGAAGAAGCAAAAGGAAATGGAAAATGAGAAGACTTTAAAAAGAATAAACCTTCTACTCGCAGATAGTGGCCGAAATAAAAATGAATATACCATCCAAAAAGCCAAGGTTTGTATTTGCAAAGTTGTGGCTCATATAATATGGCCATACATGAACCATGTATGGAAAAACAAAAGCATTGTTAATTAAGTGAACTGATAGTGCTATCTTTATGTTATTTTATAAGAAATGAGTAAATATATGGAAATATTGGAAGAATTAATTACACAAGGACTAATATATAAAGGTCAAAAAATTTATTATTCTGGCATTCAAAAGGAAAATGCTCTTGATGCAGCTTCTAAAGAACCTACTTTTTTAGAATTATATGAACCATACAAAAGTCTATTGACTGAAGCAGTCTTTGCTAGAATATTAGGAATTGGAGCTTCGTCCCTTTCAACAAAAAGAAAACCTAATAGTTCAGAAAGAATCATAGTAAATGTATTTAATAAGAATCAACTAACAGATGAGGAAAAATCAGAATGTATAAATTTTTTAAAAAATAAGTATTCATTAGGTGCAACTAATAATCAAAGGGAAAGAGGAATATATTATAGCAAAGTACAAAGAGATAATGCACAAGACACTAAATATGAAGGACCATTTTTTTGTACAATGTATGAAGAACTACCTATAAAATTTAAAATTAAATGTTCAGAGCAAGAGCTTGCATCGTTGCTTGGTATTAAAGGTTTTTTGTCATACCGTGGACCAAATTACAAATATAAAGCAACATTAAGTATACCTATTTCAGAACTTAATGCTGAGCAAAAGGAAGAAATACGAAAATACTTGATACAACGATATTCCTTATATAAAGGTCAAAGAATTTTCTATTCTAGAAAATATGCAAACCATAAAGATTACAAAGGACCATTCATAGATGAGATGTTT
>CARDEQ010000005.1:0-2825 GCA_948958005.1 uncultured Clostridia bacterium | reverse complement strand
GTTTCAAGAATTACCAGAACAAATAAAAGTAAAACTAAAAATAGAAGATATAATAAGTTTATTAGGTATACAAAATTTTTATCAAACTAGAGCAATGAGAATATTTAGTACCAGTGTATTATCCGATGAGGAAAGAAATAATTATTTTAATTACTTGGTTGATACATATAAATTGACTAAACAATATAGTAAAATAGGTATCTTTTTCTCAGAAACACAAAAAAACAATTCAGCTGATAATGATTATAGTGGACCATATCTTCTGGATATGTATGAACAATCTCCTTTAGAATTCAAATCAAAATGTACAGTTTATGAAATGATACAGTTGTTGGAAACCACACAAGGTTTTAGAAATTCAACACAAAACGCTAGAAATAATAAAATAGTTATATTGATTAATCACCATTTGACATACGAAGAAAATGAAGCAATCGACAAACTTGCAAATGAACTTGAAAGAAAACCCATACAATATGCTTCTGGAGAAAAATCCTTTAAAAGTCTTTATGAACCTTATAAATTAAAATTAACAGAGAGAGAATTTGCTGAAAGATTAGGAATATCTCCATATATATTACAAACTATGAAAGCAAATTCTGAGTATAGTGCAACTGTAATAAATATGAGTAAAGTTGAAAAAGCCAAAAATGTCTTAATCAATATTACTGAAAGTAGATTTTATTCATTTGAGGAATTAACTAAATTGTGTTTAAGTAATGAAATTAGTGTAGAAGATTTTCTTAGATATATCGATTCTTTTGGTAGAAGAACTACTAGTTTATATGATATTCTACAAAGAAAAGGAAAATTATTTATATGTGCATATTTGCCACAAACTGGGAAATTTACTATATGTAGGTCTCATATACAAATGACTCATTATATATATAACAGAATATATACTATATTAGAACTAAAAATTAGAAAATCTGCATTTAAACTTATGGGAAAATACAAACCTGAAATTGATAAAGAAGATTTAATACAAATTGGATTAGAATTTGTATTTGCTCAATGTGGCGAAATAGAAAAAAATTTTTGTGAAGCTGGTGAATTTGGTAATAAAGCTGAGGAAGAAGAATTTTGGAAGTATATTATAGGTAAAGCAAAAGTACATATGAAGTATGCTATATTTAAAGAGAAAAAGGCATCAACTAATTTTCAGAAAAATAGAAGACACTTTTCATCATCAACTTATGCTGAGTATTTTCTTGATGACGATATTATCTATTTTGAAGATGAAGAGCTTATAGATTGGGAAAACGACGATACAGAGATTAAGGCATTTAAGCTAAAAAATATAATTAGAAAATATATCGAAAGTGGAGAATATAGTTCTTCTGAAATAATAAATGCTATAAAAAATAGATTCGGGATATCTTCTCAAAATATGTCAGATTTATTAGTTGTACTACAAAATAGTATGATAAATAGTGGAGTTGCAAGGTCAAGTAAATCCGGGGGCATAGTTTTAGGTGATATTAGTGAAAGAGAAATGTAAATTTATATATTTATTCTATTCCATATGTATGATTATAGCAACTTCATCTTTTAGAATATTTCTTATATTGAAATTATAATATAATAATCTTTTTGTTGACAAGTTATACTTTAATCTTACAAAAGTCAAATTTCGTATTTGCAAAGTTGTGACCACCAAAAGCTCATTATACTAACCCAAGTGTAATGGAATAAAATAAAGAACCTCTCAAATTATATTATATTTTGAGAGGTTTTTTTATTAATATCCCTATGATTTCATAAGATTTCGCAAATCATCAACATGATATAAATTTGATGTTTCAACTTCTATAATAGCACCACAAGCTATTTCATAAATATTACTTATAGTCTCCTTACCAAGTGCGCCATATTCTAAAATTTTTTTTTTAAAATCGAAACACTCTAATATTGGAACATCTTTTCCAGAACTTCTAGGCAAAACACATATTGGATGCTTCCATTTAATAATTCCTCCATATTCAATGGATATTTTATTTCTTGTATCGTGTAAATTAAGCAAGCTAAGTTCACTACCGTCTACCTTTATTTAAATTTACTGATAAAACTTGAAAAACAATTTTGTTGTATTCTATTACCAGTATGTCTTCTACATTAAACTCATTTATAGTATACATTCTTTTAAATTTCCATCCAGCTTTGAAAATATAACATACATAACGTCATATACCTTAATAGCTCATAATGAAACTGTAAGTTTCATTATAATTGTTTTATGACTTTACAAGGATTTCCAACTGCTACTACATTTGATGGTATATCTTTATTTACAACACTTCCTGCACCTATTACAACATTATCTCCAATAGTCACTCCTGGAAGTACAATAACATTTCCACCAATCCATACATTATTACCAACTGTAATAGGCTTAGCATATTCTAATCCTTTATTTCTTGCTTCAGTATCTAATGGATGTCCTGCCGTATAAAATCCACAATTTGGTGCAATAAAAACATTATCTCCAAATTTAACTTTATTTCCATCTAATATAATTAAGTTATGGTTGGCATAAAAATTTTCTCCAATTTCTATATTGTATCCATAATCACACATAAAAGGTTGTTCAATAGTAAAAATATTTCCTGTTTTTCCCAAAATCTCCTTTATAATATTTTCTTTTTCTTTATGGCTGGATGGTCTTAATTGGTTATAATCATAACATTTATCTTTTACCCAATACCTTTCTTTGATTAGGTTTTCATTATAATTTGCATCATATAATTCTCCTGCTAACATTTTCTCTTTTTCAGACATAATATTATTCCTCTACTTATAAAGTTGTAAATCTAATATTTTTT
>CARDEQ010000004.1:0-23201 GCA_948958005.1 uncultured Clostridia bacterium | reverse complement strand
CTTACATTCTCAAATTCTTCAATCGAAATATTTTTAACCTCTAAAATTCCATATATTACTTCTACAATATCAGCTAACTCCTCTATGCTATTGCTTTCTAAATATTCTTTTACTTCTTCTTGAATTTTTCTATTTAATTCTATTAAATAATCTTCATCATTAAGTATTTTGGTTACTGCTTTTTTATTATCTTTTGTTATAGTTTCTGGTATTTTATCTCTTACTAGTTTATTATATACTTTCATATCGTACCTCCTATAATTTATTATATTTTGTGCTTACTCCTTTAGCTTTTTCTACTGGATACTTCTTCTTTGTCTTTTCTAATTTTTTTAATATTATTTCTTCTGGATTAACCCCTAATTTCATTGCCATTTGAATGCAATATGTAAATACGTCTGCAAGTTCTTCATAAACTTCCTCTTTGTTATAATTCTCACTATCCCATTGAAAACATTCTAAAAGTTCCCCAGCTTCAATTGATATTGATTTTGCTAGATTTTCTGGTGAGTGAAATTTATCCCAATCTCTTTCTTCATTAAATTGTTTTATTTCTTTCATTAATTCTTCCATGTTCTCATTTCCTTTAATTTACATTTCTTTTATATTTTATATCATAAAATGACATCTTTCTCAATAGTTTCTCCCATATTCATCTTTTATATTTACAATTAATTTTTCCAAAAGAAATTATCATATGGATACCCTTCTTCAATATATAACTCCGTTAATTCCATCTTGTACTTCTCTAATAATTCTAAATACTTCTGTTTAAATACATTTTTGCAAATCCATTCCACTCCTTCTTTAGAAATTACAACTTTATTATCAACTAAAAATTTATATTCTTCAAAACCACTATCACACATTTTCTTTATTGCTTTTCTAACAGTAATATCTTCCCTATTGAAATACTCACATAGTTGTTTAATATTCCTATCTTCATTCCACCAATTTTCATTATGTTCTATTTTAAGTAACTCTTCATATTGTTTAATCCTTAATTTGAAAAAATTTATATCAGCATCTATTAAATATCTTTCTTTTTGAAAATATACTTGAGTCAGCCAATAATATCCTTCAATTAAAACAAAATATTTTCTACTTCTAATTTTTTCACTTCTCCATCTACAAGTTGGATGTTTTTCCACCATAACATCTATTGCTTTTCTTAAATCCATATGTGATATTTCTTTTCCATTTTTAGTAGTTAATCCTAAATTGTGTAGTCTCATCAAAATTTTATTATATGATAGAAAAATGCTATCTAAAATCTGCTGTGAATCTGTATACATATTTCATCATTTCCTTTCTGTGCAAATATCTTAATGCTAGTTTACGAAGCATTAAGATTTAGCAAAATTAATTTTGCTCGAATTTAGGTAGTATTTTTTAGTACCTAATATTCGCCAGCCTGGTGTCTTGACACCCTTTTTGCTGTTTAGGGCAAAATGCCCTAATACCCTTTTTGCTCTCCGAGGGACTTTCTTTGATAAAAGTTTTTTTATTTTTTATCAAAATATTTTCAAAAAAGTCCAAATTTCTAAACTAAAAATTTGAACTTTTTTGCTTTACTTTTATAGCTAAATATACTATAATAAATTTAGATTTTGGATTAAGTTAGCATTTAGTTTTGTCACTTGTGCTAGCTTTTTCTTTTTGATTTTCATCATATCTTTTTAGTTCAATTCCATAACAAATTTGATATAATTTTTGAATAATTGCATCCGATAATTCTTTGTCATTACTTTGCTTGAATCTATGTAATAATCCTTCTTTATCAAACTTAGTTGTTATAATAATTGGTAACTTATTTTCATTTCTATTTTCTATAATTGTATATAGCTTGTCCAATGCCCAACTGCTAATTTTTTCTGTCCCTAAATCATCTATTACAACCATATCTACATTAGAAAATAGTTCTATTAACTCATTTTCTGACTTTGAATTATCTCTAAAAGTTTCTTTTATCATATCCAACAATGATGTTAATCTCCCCATTACAACTAGTTTATTTTTTTCTATCAATTCGTTCGAAATTGACGCTACTAAATGTGTCTTTCCTACTCCAGAATTTCCAGTAATAATAAGTCCATTTTCTTGTTCATTATTGATACATTTTTTAGCATAATCTTTTACAATTACTACTTCTTTTTTATTAACATTTGTTACTTTAAAATTCTTAAAATTATAATCTTTTAGTCTTTTACTAATATAATTTTGAGAATAAAATTGACTAATCATTTCTCTATAATGTTCTTTCTTTTTCTGATCTTGAATTCTAAAGTCTATATCCTTCCAATAGTTTTTTGATTCTTTGCAAGTGCATCTTTCATATTCAATTAATTCTGAAGATACATTAGTATATAAGTAGTCTAATCCTATTGGCTTTAAATCTTTTCCACAAAATTTGCATTTATTGTGGAAATTCTTTTGACAATTTTCATATTTTGTATTCTCTAAATCCATTATTGCTCTCATTCTCCTTTCTTGTATTTTTTTCTTGTGTATTATCTTCTACCTCGTTATTTTCCGTTATTATAACGTTACTTTTTTCTTTTTCACTTTTCAATTTTTCACGATATTTTTGTTGTCTTATTCTATTTTGTTCTTGATATTTTTCAATTGTTTCAACACTTTGGTATTTATTCCAATTTTTAATTTTGTATGCTCCTTCTTCTATAATTAGCATATTTAATTCTTGAAACTTTTTAATAATTTTCTCGATTTTTTTCTTAGACTTTCCCATAATCTTTGAAAAATTTTCTATTGTCATTGGTGCATTTTCTCCTATTACTAGCTTTCCTTCACTATTACATTCCATAGCAATAGTTATTAGCTGAATCCATATTCTAAAATATGTATCTCCGTCAGTTTCTTTTAGTAATATTTGCATTTTCCTGTTTGAAAATATTTTAATTTCTAGTTTTAACCATTGTAAATTATACATATCCTCCTTTCCCCGCTTTCCTTACAATCTAACTGATAGATTGCTGTTCCATATTTTCTAAATATTCATCTAGTGCTTGTACTCTAAATAAATATTTTCCACCAACTTTTGAGCATGGTATTTGTTTTCTTCTTACTAATTGATTTACCAACCAATAAGAAATTCCTAGATACTCTGCTGCTTCTTTCATTGTTAGTGTAGTTCTTTGAACTTTTTGTAATTCCATAGTTTTTCCCTCCTTTGTATTTTCTAGAAGAGAATTCTGCCTTTCCTTCCCTTCTACTTATAACCCCAGAACATGTATTAAAAACAGGTCCCTTTCAGACAATTTTTTATATTTTTTTATTATTTTCATTTTGTTAGTATTTTCAATGGTTTCGAAGAGTATCTTTACCAAGATTATTGCATTTTTCCTTATTTTTTTGTATAATTTAGTTAATTTGTTAGCAATTTTATTTGTACTATTATATTGCAATTTATATTTTGAGGAGGAAATCTTAGTGCTAAGAGAAAATAATATTCCTGTAAAAGATAGCTTTAACATCTGGTTTAATAAAGAAAAAAGGAAAGAGTTTTATACAACTTCTGTGATCTTGTATAAAACAACTTTTAATCATAACAATAAATTTCCTAATATTATTCTTAAATCGGATGAACATATTAGAGAAATCTATTTTACTTCAGCTAATTTTAATTCTCCCTTTGAAGAAAAATATGGTACATTACTAGTTAAATTTTTTAATGCAAATTTTTCATCATTTGAAACCGCTTATGATACTTTCTTTTGTTTTTATGGATTCTCAATATTAAAAGAATTTTGTAAGGATATTCCAAAAGCACGATTATTTAAATCAAAAGAGAACTTTTATGAAACTTATGAGCCAATTTTTATTGAGATTAAACATAAATTAAAAGAATTACAATATTTAATGAAACGATGTATTGATTATATGTATAATCTAAATAACAATTTAGAAGATAAAAATTATTCTCCATTTGAAAAATATTTAACTTATGTAATAAAGAATAACCTTTTTAGATATTCAACAAATATTGATGTGTGTTATTTTCAACAATTTGCACATGATACTTTAAATATAGCTGTTGAATCTATAACACCTAAAATAGTAAGAGAACATTTAGGAAATGGAATAATAGATGTAAATGATAGTCCCGTTTTTCATACATCATATCTTTCTAATCTCCTATATGTATCATTGCTAGAAATTGCATCAAATAAAGATATAAAAATTAAAACTTGCAAAAATTGTGGTAAATACTTCATTCCAATTAAGCATACAGAAAAGTATTGTGACATTGTATATTATCAAAATGAACAGACTTGTAAAACAATTGGTGCTACTAACTCTTATACTAAAAAACGAAAATCTGTAGAGGGGATAAGATTTTATAGAAATAACTATCAAAGAAGATTAATGCAAGCTAAAAGATCTGATGATGAAAAAGTTAAACTAGCTTTTGAAAATTGGAAACAGCTTGCTAAAAATAAGATTAAAGAATTTAATAATAATGAGATTTCTGAAGATGAATTTCTAGAATGGATGAAAGAAAACAAATAGTTGTTTATACTATTTGTTTTTTATTCTCTCCACTCTACTTACTATATACTTTGTTTGTTTTCTATATGAAAATAAATATAGTATTATTCCAATCATTATTATTGTTGTACTAATAAAACTTTGTGATAATTTGAAATATTCTATTACTACTTTTGCAATTTTACATATTATTAATATTATTAAAGATGAGCATAAAGTTCTATACATATTATTAACCATAGATAGTTTTTCAATAACCTCATCTTCTTTTGAGGCCTCTACATAGTCCCTATGAGGTACATATCTCAAGAATTTGATCTTTATTAAAAGTGGCTCTAATAAAATTGAACCTATTCTACTAATTACAGAACCAATGAAATAATATATAAATGCCATCTCAATTATATTTTTTTGAAATACATCTATTCCTACATAATATTTTAATATATATGTAAAAATAATTCCTGGTAGCAAATAATTAAATATATTATATTCTTCTAATTTTTCTAAAAATTTATCCATCTATATCCTCCTATATATTTTTTATAAACCATGCATTATATTTTTCTTCAAAATATGTATCTTTATTATAGTCTTTTGCAAATTTTTCATATGTTACATACACACTCATTCTTTCGTCTGTAGTTTCGACTATAATGCAATCTGCTTGATTATTAGTTATTTTTTCTAATCCTCTACTATTCCATGATGAATAATCTAAATATTCACTTTTGGCATTTCCGAACAATGTTAATTTTGGTTTTAAAACATCTAAATACTCATCATTTCCACCTGTTTTTCTTCCATGGTGTGGTGCTATTAATAAATCTACATTTTCTACTTCATTTCTATGATTTTCTAATATATAGTCCCATGTTTTTTTGGCTGAATCACCTGCAAAAATAATTTTTTTATTTCCTGTTCTATATAATATAACATATGAACAATCATTATACTCTCCAGTTTCATTTGCTTCATTAACTAGACTTCTTGTCGGTGCTAATATTGATAATCCATCTCCTCCACCTTCTCCGTTTTCATTAGAATTATAATATTGTCCCTTTGCTCCAGCATATAAATTTAATGTCTTTGGATTATTCTCGCTCTTTCTTATAGACTGATAGAACTCCCAATCTTCTCTATTATAAGATCCCCATTCCGAATTGTCATCCATAACTTTTTCGTTTTCTGTATCCCAAAAGTTAGTAACTTGAAATTCTTTAAATACTGTTTTTATTCCATCCATATGATCCATATCTGGATGAGTTAGAATAAATCTAAATATGTTTGATTCTTCATAGTTATTTAAGTATTTAACTGGGTTTACTGGATAATTTTTTCTATTATAATTTCCTTTTAAATTTTCCATTTTACTTTCTTGATTTTCTTCTAGAGCCTTTGCATTTGAAACATCTATCATAGTATTATGCCCACAATTGTGTTTTATCCATATGCAATCTCCTTCTTTCACATTCAAGAAATGTATTAAACTCATTATATTATTCTCCTTTCAAATGTATCATTTAACATTTTATATAAATTTCTATTTTTATTTCGATATAGCATTATTTCCTCATCCGTGGTATTAAAATCAAATCCATAATTTGTTCCATCATAAAAATCAATTATTCCACCATTTTTTGGAAGAAATATATTCTTGTTCTTTAATAGTTTTAAACTAGAGAATTTTGAAGTGTTACAAGCGATAACAACGATATTACTTTCTTTTATTTTCTTATAGTTATCTCGTATATACTCATCTGTTCTTCGGTCATGCCCTACTATCATATACAGGTCTATAGCACTCTCAGGTATTGTTTTTAAAACTATAATATCCTTAGTAGAATTTATATTGTCCTTTAGAGTATATATATGAAATAAATCATATATATACTCCATTCTTGCTCTTATTTCTTTACTACTTACATTATTTTTTGCTATTATATATTTCACTTAATGTTCCTCTACTTTCTCTATTTCTAGTTATGGAATTATAATCTAGTGAAAGCATCCCAGAATTCTTAGTATTTCTTACGTCGTATCCTTTAGTTTCTAAATCGTCTGATCCACCCTTAGAAGTACCTGTATTGTCTGAAACGATATATACTTCATCTGTTGCATTTTTCAACTCCTCCATAATTGCTTCTCCTGTATCTTTTTTGCCATGATGTGGAAGTTGAATAACTTTAAAATCTTTTATTTCTTCCTGCATAACTGATTCGAAAGTTGAATCTCCAGTTAAGAGAACTTTCTTGTCTAACATTTTTACACTTAAATGAATACTAGTTGCATTTGTTATTGTTTCTCCATCTATATGGTCACTTTCTGTTGTATCCAAGCCTTTAGCAGCTGCATTTAATATGTATTCTTTCTCTGGTCCAGATATTGTAATTCCTTCTGCTATTTCAACATGCTCAAATGCATCTTGCAAATTGTTTCCAGCAAGCTGATATATATTGTCATAAATTTCTGTTATTTGTCTTTTTATAGATTCTCTATTTTTCCTACCATCATCTATAATATCTATTAGCTCATCTACATACTTTAAAAGTAATACAGTTGTTATTTCTGAAACCTTTCCATTGTCTACCAAAATTGGTATTCCTTTAAAGTGATCATCATCATTATGAGACAAAACCACTTTAACTTTTTGATACCCATTTTCTTTCATATATTCCATAACATATTGTGCATATTCTTCACATCCACAATCATATAAAACTAATTCTTGTCCATTATCTATAATAAAGCAATCTCCATTATTTGCATCTTTATTTTCACATTGCTGTGCACTTAATACTATAATTTTCATTTTATTACCTCCAAATTTAAAATAGTCTTGAATTATTCAAGACCATTACTCTATTTGTTCAGTTTTTAAGTAAAGCATACTGGTCCCTCCTATCCGAACCAGCACAAATGTTTTCTGTTTACAAATATAACAATTTGTAGTATAATAAATTATATGTATTTGATTCGGCAAAATTATATACATATAATTTATTACGAGAGCCATTTGCACATGGTTCTTTTTTATTATTTCAATTTTTTTTGAAATCTTTAGTTATATATTTAATAAATTCATCTACTTTTTCTTCACTTGGATGTAATGTTATTTTTCCTTCTGTATATGCTTTAGATAAATTCATATCTACTCTAACTTTTTTTCCATTATCTAATTCATAATCCATTAATTTTGTTACCTTTGTCGTATCATATTCCTTAGATAAACAGAATATTTGATCATATTTAAATTTTTTATCAATTATTTCAGGATAATTTGATGTAAAAATTAGCTGAGAATAATTTTTTTCTATATAAAATGTTTTTAAAATAAAATTAACCAATTCTTTATATAATCCCATTTCAATTTCATCAATCAAGCATACTCCATTCGATTTTACTGTTTGGATAATTTTATAAATTACTATTAGCATTTTTCTTGTTCCATTAGATAGTTCATCATACTGCAATTTATTTCCCATTTTAGTTATAAAATAAGCAATTTGCCTATGTGTCTTTATATCTTTCTTTATTTCTACATCTTTTATGTTTTTATCAAATAAATTTACTAATTTTACAACGTCCTTTGGATTTTTATTTATCCATTCTATAATAGGCATATCAGTTTCAAATTCAAAACTATCCGCTTGTATAAAAGTTGAAAATTTTGTGTAGTGATTAACAAATATATTTACATATTCAAAAATATCTTTATCGATATTCATATTGTTTCCATACAGCCATATATAACCTACTTGACTTTCTTTTATACCTTGCTTATTTATTATAATTTTTTCTTTTTTGCTCTTATATGTTTTTCTATATGTTAGGATTTCTTTCAAAGCTCCTTGGGTTTCAATATTTTTATCAAACTCTAACTCGTACCTATAGTATCCCGTTGTATTATTATCATTTCCTTTAATATACATATCTGCTTCAAAATAAGAAGTTTCATCCATACTATTTATATTTTGTTTAATCACTGACATTTGACTTAAAAATTTTCTAACATCTATCATGTCATCTGTATTTTCCAGTGTTTCCAAAATTTTTTTTCTATAAATGACAGCACATATAAAATTTCCTATTTCAGAAATAGCTTTTAATATACTGGTTTTTCCTGATGAATTACTTCCAATAAAAACAATTTGTTTATTTATGTATACATCATTCTCTGTTTTTATACAAGATTCTAAACTTTCTTTATTTCGTGATTTACAAATGAAATTCATATCAATTAATTCTTTGATTCCACCTATATTCTTAATTTTTAAATTAACAAACATATTATCACCTTAATATATTAAATTTTCTATAGTCTACCATACATCTTATAAAAAGTCAATATATTAATCGTTTTTTTTCGAGTAATTTATTGTTTTTTTATAAAATTTTATCATTTTTTGTCATATTATTCAAAATACTAATAACTAATATTACATTTCATCTAGTATTTTTATGTTTCATATATATTCTTTTATGAATTTTATTGTAATCTTTGAAACCCGCATAAAATAGCTAAAAAAGGCTGGTATTTTTTCTAAAAATAATATATAATACCATTAAAAATACAATTACATACTCCTCCCACCCATAGGCATACTTGAAAGGAAGTTTTAGAAAATGTTAAAGCTATGCTTTTTACATTTTCTTAATCCGTATAACATTACAGTATATTGGAACTAACCTGAAAGGAGGTGAATTAAGTAATGGCTGGGAGTATAGAAAAAAGAGGAAAAAATAGTTACAGGCTAACATTTTCTGAAGGTTTTGACTTAAATGGAAATCCTATGATACACAGAAAGACAGTACATGGAACTAAAAAAGATGCAGAAGTTGAACTAGCAAAATTTGTTACTGAAGTACAAAATGGCTTAGTTGTTGATGGTAAATCTCTTAGATTTTCTGAATTTACAGAAATATGGAAAAGAGATTATGGTTCAAAAGAACTTGCTCCTACTACATATAAACGATATTGTAGAATGTTAGAAACGAGACTTTTACCATACTTCGGACATTTTTATATTAACAAAATTAGACCAACTGATATTATGAAATTTTATGATTTACTTGAAAAGGATACTCAGTTAGTTAGGAAAAAAGGTAATAATGGTTCAAAAACTAAAAAGCCCTTATCTGGTAAAACAATTTTAGAACATCACAGATTATTAAGAGCAATGCTTCATAAAGCAGTTTATTGGCAACTTATAGTGGCTAATCCTGCAGAACGTGTTCAAGCACCTAAAGCTAGAAAACCTAAAAGAAGATCTTATGATGATGAGCAAACTAAGATATTACTAGAAAATTTAGAACTACTTTCTATTGAAGATACTAAATATAAGGTCGCTATCATTCTAACAATCTTTACTGGTGTTCGTTTAGGCGAGTTAATGGGACTAGAATGGCAAGATGTTGATTTTAAAAATGGAATAATCAGTATTAATCGTTCTAGTCAATATTTATCTGATATGGGAGTTTTTACAAAAACACCTAAAACAGAAAGTTCCATTAGAGAGATTGCAATACCCGAATTTATTATTTCTTTACTTGAGGAATATAAGTTATGGTATGAGGAACAAAAATCTATCTACGGCGAACTATGGACTAATTCTAATAGGCTATTTGTACAAGCTGATGGCAAACCTATGCATCCTTCTTCAATTAGCAAATGGTTTGTTAGATATGTAAGTACAATTGGATTACCTGTAATTAATTTTCACGGATTAAGACATACAAATGCAAGTTTACTAGTAGCACAAAATGTTGATATAGCTGTTATTTCTGCAAGACTTGGTCATGCACAAATTAGCACTACATTAGATTTTTATGTGCATCCACTACTTTCTCATAATAGAAAAGCTGGATATGCATTAGAAAACTTGTTATTACCAACAAGGTCTTAATTTGCTCAGGGTGTTAAAACTTGTTTGTTACAGCCTGAGTATGCAAAAATAATGAAATTATTTTTGTATTCCGATATTTTTTCTAATTTTCACAAACGGAAATAAAGCCGTTACAATTTTCACGATATAAAAATAAAAGGCAACTAAATAGAAAAATTTAGATTTCCCATTGCCTTTTATTTTATAAAAAAGTATAAAATTTTAATGATTTTTTATTAGAATTTAAGTGGTTTGAGGCAGTTATTTTACCCAACTTTTACCCAATTTGACATAATAGTGCCTAAAAATAGCATTATTGTAAACCGTCTCAGAACAACAAAAAATCACTAAAACCGTTATAGTTCTAGTGATTAAACTTTGGTTGCGGGGGTAAGACTCGAACTTACGACCTTCGGGTTATGAGCTAATTAATTACTATTTTCTCTTCTAAAATTCCTTTTATACCTATCCAGACACTACAATACTTCATATCACTTGCTTCAAATGATTTATCCTAACCTCCCCATGCATTAGATAAACCTCTATCACATCTATTCTAACAAATGCTGTCTCCTGCCTTGTCATATACAGATAATACATCGCTGTTTTCATTATATGCCTTATTTTCTCCCTATTTACAGCTTCTCTCGCTTCACCATAATTGGTGCTTCTTCTAGTTTTTACCTCAATAAATACTATATCCTCTCCATCCTTTGCGATTAAATCTATTTCTCCCTGTTTACACCTAAAATTTTTATGCAAAAGCCTATATCCTATACCGTCTAAATAGTCACTTGCAATTGTTTCTCCTGTTTTTCCTTCTACTTGTTTTTTGTTCATTTTTACTCCCTAAATTGTTTTAATTTTATATTTACTTTGCTTATTTTCTATCAATCCCTCTATTTCCATTAAAAATAATTTTTGATAAAGGTCTGATATTCCAATTTTTGTTTTTGCACTAATCTCATTTATGCTAAGTTCTTCTACTAGCAATTTATATATACTTCTATATTCTTTTTTTACCTTAGTTAAATCCAATTCCTTTCCATTTGTTTTCTCTATTTCTTCTATTGTTATTTGTTTTACGATATTATTTGTATATTTAACAATTATATCATTAGGCTCTGTAACAAGAGTTGCTCCGTTTTTTAGTTGTATATTAGTCCCTACCCCCTTTTTATTTTCTATTGAATTAGGAATACAAAAAAGCTCCTTTTTCTGTTCTCTTGCATGTCTTGCAGTTATAGATGTTCCACTTCTGGCTTCTGCTTCGACAACTAATACTCCTAGACTTAGCCCACTAATAATTCTGTTTCTCTGCCTAAATCTTTCTGATGCAGGTGGTGTACACTCTGGATATTCACTTATTATTACTCCGCCATTTTCTAATATCTTTTTATATGTTTCTTCGTTTTCTGGTGGAAAAATATATTTTGGTCCATTTCCCAACACTGCAATTGTTTTACCTCCAGCATCTAACGCTCCCATATGTGCTGATGCATCAATCCCCCTCGCCATTCCACTTATTATTATAAATCCAGCTTTTGCTATATTCGCTGCAAAAAATCTTGCTTTTCTTTTCCCTTCTATTGTACAGTCTCTTGACCCGACAATTGCAATGCCATCATTTCTTAATATTTCTTTATTCCCAAGCACATATAGCTTTTGTGGTGGTCTTTTGATTCCTCTTAATTTTTCAGGATAGCTCCTGCTATTTATTGTTATTTCTTCTATTTCCATCTTAGTTCCTCCAATACTTTCTGTCTAACTCTCTATATTTTATAGCTTCTGCTATGTGTTTCACTTCTATTCTTTCTTCTCACTTAAATCTGCAATTGTTCTTGCAACCTTTAAAATTCTCCCATATGCTCTTGCGCTAAAGCCCATTTTATCAAAAGCATCTTTTAAAACTTTTTTCTCTTTTTCTCCTAATTTACAATATTTTTCTGTAAGTTCTGGTGTAAGTTCAGAATTTGAGTATATACCATATTTTTTGTATCTTTCTTTTCCTACTTCTCTTGCTCTATTTACTCTTTTTCTTATTTCTTCTGATGTCTCCTCACTTTCGCTTTTCTCTAGCTTTGAATATTCTACTGCTTCTACTTCCACATGTATATCAAACCTATCTAAAAGTGGTCCACTTATCTTATTAATATAATTATTTATTTGCTTATCAGAACAACTACAATTTTTATCTCTTGCTCCATAATATCCACATGGACATGGGTTCATTGAGGCAATCAGCATAAAATTACAGGGGTATATTAAACTTGCATTAACTCTTGTTATATTAACCATTCCGCTCCTCTAATGGGCTCCTTAATAATTCTAAAGTTGTCTTCTTAAATTCTGTGAGTTCATCTAAAAATAAAACTCCATTGTGTGCTAAACTGATTTCTCCGTGGTTTTGGTATTCTTCCACCGTCCGAACTAAAGCTGTGCTAGATATTGTATGATGTGGTGCTCTAAATGGTCTTTTAGTAACTAGTGGTATATTTTCACATGTCAAGCCTGCAATACTATGTATTTTTGTTATTTCAAGAGCCTCTTCTAAATTTAAATCTGGTAATATAGCTGGCAAACACTTAGACATAAAAGTTTTCCCACTCCCTGGCGAACCAATAAGCAAAACATTATGTCCGTCCTGCTGCCGCAACTTCTAACGCTCTTTTAACATTTTCTTGTCCTTTTACATCTTTAAAATCTACTTTATATTTGATATTATTATTAAATATGTTATTTAGTTCTATTTTCTCTTCTTCTATTATTTTTGTGCATAATAAATATTTTATAACTTGCTCTAAACTTTCTATTCCAATTACTTCTATATCCTGTACAATTGCTGCCTCTTTTGCATTTTCTTTTGGCAATATTATTCTTTTTATTCCCAATTTATTCGCTTCTAAAGCTATTGGAAATGCTCCTGTTATTTTGTTTACTTTTCCATTTAGAGATAGTTCTCCTATTATTACAGTATTTTTTAAGTTTGTTTCTTTTATATCACCATTAGCAAGTAATATACCAATTGCCATTGGAAGGTCATAAATTGCACCTTCCTTTTTAGTATCTGCTGGAGATAAATTTATTATAATTCTCCTGCTTTCTAATTTAAGACCTGTATTTTTTATTGCTGATTTTATTCTTTCTTTTGATTCTTTTACACTCGCATCGGGGAGTCCGTACAATCTCCCATGTCGGAAGTCCGCCGAGAAATATCAACTTCAACAGATACAAGATTTCCATCTAATCCATGAAGTGACATAGATTTCACTATTGATAACATCTTTATCATTCCTTTTAATCTGGATTTTAAGCAAATGAAAAATTTGCCCTTAGATTTTAATTAAAACTATGTTTATAATTATATATGCATTTAAAAAAATTGTCAAGAAAAATCTCATGACATTTTTGGAAGAGAGGAGGACGAAACTTGAGACAGGGGGACGGGGCTTTTGTCTTAGGAAATTTCACCTTCAATAGGTTGAAAATCCTAAGACAAAAGCCCCGTCCCCCTGTCTCACCCCTGGCTCAAGCCCACATCTCTCAAGCTTCATCCTAAGATTAAAGTGTTTCTCATTTCTATTGTGTCTGGGTGTATTAGTGTTTGCTTTTTTATTGACTTTTGTATTGTGAAGTTCATTACGAATAGCATTGCTTTGTCTAGGTCTTGTTTTGCTAGTCTTCTTAGTTCTTCTACTTCCGGATAATTTCTAGTTTCCTCTATTTTGTCTGCTAAGTATATTATTTTTGCAAATTTGTCCATTTTTATATTGCCTGTTGTATGATATTTTATGGCGTTTTGAATTTTTTCGCATATATTAAATTTCTCTCTTGCAAGTTCTGCTCCTAACTTTGCATGTAAAAGTCCGAGCTGATTTCTTTCTATTATGTCTGGTTCTATATTGTATTTTTTTAGTGCTACTTCTATTTCTTCTTTTGGGAGTTCTTTTGCTATGTCATGCACTAAGCCTGCAAGCTTTGCTCCTTCTTCGTCATCTCCATAAATTTTTGCAAGTTCTCCTGCTGCTTTCATTGCACCTAATGAATGTAAGTATCGTCCTTCTGTTAACATCCTTTTTATTTCTTCTTTTATTTCTTCCATTTTATTTTTCATACAACTCCTTATATACTTTATAGTTTTTTAGTATTTTTCTTACATAGTTATTGGTTTCTTTGTATGGAATGTTTTCTATGTCTGATCCGGTCCTCTTTGATTATTCCATCTTCTATCCATTTACCAACTGTTCCAATTCCTGCATTGTATGCTGCAATTGCTAAATAATAGTTCCCGTCTATAATATTTTAATAATTTTGCAAAATATTTTGTTCCTAATTCTATGTTTATATTTACATCTTTTAAGTCGTCATATTCTATGCCGAATTTCTTCTGCTGTTTCTTTTGCTGTTTTTTCCATTAGCTGCATTAATCCTACTGCACCACTTGAAGAAATACTATTTTCTTTAAAATTGCTTTCTGCCTTGATTAATGCAAATATCCAATTTTCGTCTATTTCATATTTACTTGCATATTTGTTTACTTCAGCTTCATAAGTCTTAGGATAATATATTTTTAGTATTCTCGAATATATGTCAAATGCAATAATTATAATTATTGTAATTGTTATGCTCACAAATATTATGAGTGCTTTTTTGTTCACCCTTCTTTTTCTCCTATTCTCTCAATTTATTTGCATCCATACCAAGTATCTGCACTTGTTACTTCTGCAATCAATGGTACTGATAATTTAACGATATTCTCCATTGATTTTTTTAGAAGTTCTATTGCCATATTTTTTTCTTCTTCTGGTGCTTCTATTAATAGTTCATCGTGTACTTGTAAAACTATTCTCGATTTTAACTTTTTTTCTTCTATTTGTTTATTTACTTCTATCATAGCAAGCTTCATTATATCTGCTGCTGTTCCTTGAATTGGCATATTCAAGGCTGCTCTTGAGCCAAATTGTCTTACCATATAGTTTTGTGATTTTAGCTCTGGAATGTATCTTCTTCTTTTGAAAATTGTTTCTACATATCCTTTTTCTTTTGCATCCTCGTCAATCTTTTTCATAAATTCTTTTATTCCGTTATATTTTTCTAAATACTGGTCTATATATGCTTTTGCTTCTTTTTTTGATATGTGTAATTGTTCACTAAGTCCAAAATCACTAATTCCATATACTATACCGAAGTTTACTGCTTTTGCTTTTGTTCTTTCTTCTTTTGTTACATCTTCTAGTTTTTTGCCAAAGACTTTTGATGCGACCTCCTGATGGATGTCTCTTCCTTCTTCGAAGGCTTCTATCATATTCTTATCTCCTGATATATGAGCAAATATTCTTAATTCAATTTGCGAGTAGTCTGCGTCTATGAAAATTTTTCCCTTTTCAGGCTTAAATACTTTTCTTAGGTTTTTGCCTAGTTCAAATCTTGTTGGTATATTTTGCAGGTTTGGTTCTGCACTGCTTATTCTTCCTGTTGCAGTGACGGTCTGATGGAAGTATGAGTGTATTCTCCCTGTCTTTTTATTTATATATGGAAGCATTCCTTCTATATATGTTGAATTTAGCTTCACTAATTGCCTATATTCCAAAATTTCTTCTATTACTGGATGTTCTTCCCTAAGCTTTTCTAAGACTTCTACATCTGTTGAATATCCACTTTTTTTCTTCTTTTGTACAGGAAGTTTTAAGTCCTCAAATAGAATATTTCCTAACTGTTTGCTTGAATTTATATTAAATTCTTTTCCACATAGATTATATATTTTTTGTGTTTTTTCCTCTATTTCTATTTTTAGTTTTCTTCCAAATTCTATTAATTCTTCTTTATCTATTCCAATTCCTGTGTATTGCATTTTTGCTAGTACTTCTGAGGTTTTCATTTCTATATCTTTAAATAGCTCTAGTTCATTTTCATTTTCCATTATTTTTTTGGTTATTTGATATAGTTTATATATTGCATAGGTATATAGGCAGTTCTTTATTTTTTCCTCTTCTCCACCTTCTTTTTCCATTGTAAATAGGTCTAATTGTGCTTGCTTTTCTTCTTTTGTTATATATCTTGATAATTCTATATTTAAATATCTTAAGGCTAGAGCTTCTATATCATATTTGTTTTTACTAGAATCTATTATATATCCTGCAATTTCTATGTCATATGCAAAATTATTTAATTCTATACCTATTTGTTTTAGGAGAATATAATCTTGTTTTAACTTGTATCCTACTTTTTTTATTTTTTCTTGTTCAAATATTTCTTTGAAGCTTTCTATTTGTTTTCCTTGTATATAATAGATTTTTTTTGATATGATTATGCTTATTGCTTCTATTTTCTTTTTTATTATATTTTGATCTTTTTCCTCTTCTGTAACACTTAAATAGTATATCATTTCTTTTTGTTTTTTTATTTCTTCCTTCAGATTTTCTAAGTACTTTTCATCTAGGTTTTCTATTATTGTAATTTCATCTAATGGATTTACTTCTGTTTGACTTGTTAGGGAAAATCTATCTATATATTTATTAAATCTTAGTTTTTTAAATATTTCAAAGACCTTTTCGTTATCCCATTCTTGCTTTTTTAATTCGTCCATGCTTTCTTCTATTGGGCTTTGTGTATTTATTGCTCCGAAGCTGTTTAGATAGCATAGCTGATGCTTTTCCCTCTAATAACTTTTCTCTTGTTTTTCCTTTTATTTCTTCTGCTTTTCCGTGCTTCTAATTCTTTATATAGTTCTTCTATTGTTTTGTAATTTTTTATTAAGTTTAGTGCCGTTTTTTCTCCAATTCCTGCGACTCCTGGAATATTATCTGATTTATCTCCCATTAGCCCTTTTACTTCTATTAATGCTTTTGGCTCTATTCCATATTCTTCTATTATTCTTTCCTTATTATAGTCGTCTTCTTCTGTCTTTCCTGCTTTGGTTCTTGGTATTCTTATTGTTATCTTGTCTGTTGCAAGTTGGAAAGTATCTCTATCTCCTGAAAGTATAGTTACATCTATCCCTTCTTCTCCTGCTCTAGTTGCAAGTGTTCCTAGGATATCGTCTGCTTCGTATCCTTCTTTTTCTATTATCTTTATATTCATTGCTTTTAATACTTCTTTTATCATGGGCATTTGGGCTGCAAGCTCGTCTGGCATTCCTTTTCTTGTCCCTTTATATTCTGTATACATTTTGTGTCTAAAAGTTGGTGCTTTCATATCAAATGCAACTGCCATATATTCTGGGTTTAAGTTGTCTAATATTTTAAACATTATTGCTAAAAATCCGTATACTGCATTTGTATAGGTTCCATCCTCTGTTTTAAGCATATTACTTCCCATTATTCCATAGAATGCTCTATTTAATATGCTGTTTCCATCTATTAATACTAATCTTGACATAAATCTTTGCCTCCGTATTTATTAAAAATCATAATATTTTAAATTTATCATTATTGCATTTTCTAATTCTATTATATAATCATTCATTTTTTCTATTTTATATAGCTCTTCATAGGCTTTTTCTGCTGCTTCTTTTGTTATATATTTAAAATTGTAGCCTTGTTCGTTTATAAATTTTGTTATTTCTGTTTGTGGCTCGTCAAATGCATCTATTCCCCATTTTATTACCGATTTTCCGTTATCTGCATTTATCTCATACTTCTCTCCCCTTACTTCGTCTGAAGGTATAAAGCACAATAATGGCTTATTTTTATAGTCATAGTCTTTCATAACATTTATTGCTATATCGTTAGCTATTGTTTTTTCCTTTTCATATCTTTTGTAGTCGTTATAGAAATATTGGTTTAGTGTTTTTGTTTGAATTATTATTAGCCATATAAATGCTATAATACTTAAGTACTTTATAGCTTTTTTAGTGCTTAAGCTTTGGTATATGTGTAGTCCCAATAGGGCTGTTGAAATTATTATTGAAAATTGCATTCTAAATAAAACATTAATCAGTATAAATGCTAATATAAAGTTTGAAAGTATTACTCCGAATTGTAGATATGAATCTAAATACTTTGCTGTTTTTTATTAATTTTATAGCTTCAATTATTATTGCTGTAAAACTAAAAATGACAAATGTTGTTATTGGTAAGTATCCATTATTTATTGCGAATTGTTTTAATACAAATATGTCAATTGCTGTTAATTTGCTTTTTATATCTAATTCCCAAAACTCTTTTTCTAACCATAGACTCATGGTATATGCACGATTTACTTCCAATTTGTTTAATTTTTCTAACAATAATAATATTATTTTTCCTGTTATAAAGTATATTGCTATTCCTATAATTAGCATAGATATGCTTATGAAAAAGTATTTGATTACTTTTTTATTTTGTGTATTATCTTCTGTAAGTTTTATGAACATTGCTACAAATATAAATACTATATAGGTTTGTGCACAAGCTTCATACATTGCTATTGGTATTGTTAGTATTATTCCAGAAATTATATTTATCCATTTTTTGTTTTGATTAAAATAATTTTCATATATTACTATTCCACATATTATCACAATTAGATTGCTTATTGCAACTGCTAAATTTGTAGATTGATATATGAAGAACTGATTTATTAATGGGTTTGATATTAATATGCTAGAAAATATAATGTATCCACCTAATTTTATCTTTTCTTTATATTGTTTTTTTATAAATACACATATGGTGATTGCAATTATTACTATAATTATTGCTGAAATTGCTTCTAGCCAAAATGGCGTAAATTCGGTTATTCTCAAAAGGTTATATAATCCCCATGTTCCCCATCTTTTTTGAGATAATATATGTGTGCCATTAACATATCTATCAAAGGCTAAGTCGTCTACTCCAATAGAGTAATGAGTTATAGTGAAGCCATAGCTTAAAATCATGACTAATATAATTATTAGCATGTATTTTTTATTTTCTATAAAATATTTAATTTGTTTTTTATATTCTTTTAATATTTCTTTCATTTTTTTATTTTCTAATTTATTCCTTTATCCTTTTTAATCTGATTACTGTATCTTTCTCCGCTCTGCGATAAAGCATTATGACCACAACTTTTCATTAATTTTCCTTAATTGTCCTTCAATCTTTTTAAGATATATATTTTTGATTTCTACTAGTTGGCTTATTTGGTATTGTCATTTTTAATATACCTTTTTCCACTAAGGGCTTTATATAATCTCTTCTAAATCTCTTAATATTTTTATATCCCAAATAATTCATTATTTGTATTGCAGTTTTTGGTTCTTCGCAATATATAATAATTTTATCTAGTGCCTCAACTGGTGCCTTATCTAGTGCCTCAACTGGTGCCTTATTACTACAAACTAAAGCTGCATTAAATTCTTTTACAGTCATTCTATTAACTTCATTAACTTTCATTTCATTTAAAACTTTTACTAGAGGAACTTTTGCTTTAAATATTTCACCATCTTCAAATATTGGTTCAACTCCTGAATACACTTTAGAATAATTAGTAATATTTCTAACTCCACTTCCTAATTCATCAGCTAATCCTATTTCTCTAAAAATCTTAGCTATTTTAGGATTTTTTGAATATGGTATACAATTATTTAATGTTATAAGACCTCTCATTCTTGGAACATTCGGATTTTCTGTATAAATATTATTTTTTGTTATAATTATTCTTGAGGTTATTCCACTTGAAAATTCACGGTGAATTAATAAGTTACTACATAATTCTCTTGCAATTTTATCTCTGATACTAACACTATGGGAGCCTTCAAGATGAAATTTATCATTTGTATGTTTTTGTACAAATTGCATTAATCGTTCATAACTATCAATTAAGTTTGTAATAATAACATCTCTATCATCATATCTATCCATGTCTTCATTTCTATATATTGCATCGGTCTTAAAATTAGATAAACACGACATAATTGTTTCATCAGTTCCAAATATTAAAATTGCAGCAAGAGTTAATCCTACTTGATGTGTCATTACATCCTCTCTATATAATCCTGAACTTTTTATTATTTCTTCGTTACTCATATTTTTCCAAGGATGACTATCATTTTTTAATATTGACCATTTTCTTGCTTTTTCAAATAAATCTTCTCTTAGATTTTTCATTGTAGCATATGGAAATATTTTATCTTCTATGTACATTTCTCTTTTTCTTATATACATATCTGCCACCAAGTTACTGTTATCAGTAATATCAAAATCTCCATCTTCATTTCTATCGTAAATTCTTCCATTACATCTGTAAACTTCTGATGAATCTGGAATATTTATATATAGTATTGTTTTTCCTTCTATTTTTAATTCTTCAATTTTTAAATATATAGTTGGTGATATTTTTGAAGTATTATTACATAGATTAACAAAATCTTTTTTTATTTGTGATACACACCCTTCGTCTATACCAATAATTTCTTTATTATCACTAACACCTAATATTATATTTCCGCCAAATCTATTTAAAAATGCACATACTGTTTCAAATAAATTTTTAGGTAATTTAATTTTTGACTCTTTAAATTCTGTATTTATTTTTTCGCCTTGATTAATTAGATTTTTAATTAACTGCTCCATAAATACCTCCTCAAATTTTATCATCTACTTATTTATGTGGTTTACCACTGATCATAACATCATCTTCTATATTTTTTTCTATTTGTTTATTAGTATATTCTTTTGGCAAATATTTTCTTAATTGGTCATAAGGCATAATAAGTTTTTCCTTTTGATTTAGTTTCTCTTCCACCATAATTAGTTCTATAATTTCTTCATTCAATTCCCCATCTAATTCTAATTTTTTCATTATTATTGGTTGTCCAACTGTTGGAGTTGCATCTAAAGGAGTTATAATTCCATTAATAACTATAATTTCAATTAGTTCTTTCATATTTTATTTCCTCTAGTATTTAAATTTATCTATATCTTCTTCAGATTTTTTGAATAATATATCATATCAGTACAAACTAATTCTCCATCATTAATTTCTTTTTCATAATTGTCTATAAAAAAATTCTTTATTGTTTTTTCATATTTATCAAACCCTTGTTTAACATAAAATGGAATATTATTTTCTGTTGTTCCTACCAACATTTTATCATATTTTTGTTTATAATTACCACATAGTGATTTTAATAAAGTTTTTGCATAGCCTTTTCCTCTATATTTTTCTTTTGTAACTATATTTTTTAGTTCTAAAGTTTTCCTATCAATGTGCAAAATAACTGCAATACAAATTACCTCATCTTCTCTTTTTAATGCATATACATCAGAAGCCCTTAAATATTTATTTATCATATTTTCTGAAGGATCTGCTTCTAAAAACATATCCATATAATCAGCTTTATTTTCTATTTTTTTAACTTGCAATCTTGGTTCTTTTTGAAGTTCATATCCATTTGAAAACATAGACTTTAAACTTTTGTGGTCGCCATTTGAAATATGTTCTGAAAATATGCATCCACAGTATTTTTGCATATATAGTCCGTATTTCTCTTGCCTTAGCTTGTCCTTCTCTGAAGCCTATTCTAAAATCTTTATATAAAAATTTTAATCCATATTTTTTAGCAATTTCTTCTCCTTGTTTTTTTAATGCTTCATGCTTTTGATATGGGCTCACTAAAAGGGTAGTGGTTATTGTATCATATCCATTTTCTTTTGCGTATTTCGCTGTTTGCTCTAGTCTCACTTTATAACAGTATTTTTCACATCGATTATTTAAGTCTCCTATTACGTTTTGGCAGAAGCTATTTAAACCATATTCCTCCTCAAATATGGCTTTTATGTTTATTTGCTGTGCATATTGTCTTAATGTGTCTCTTCTTGCTTTATATTCTGTGTATGGATGTATGTTTGGGTTGTACCAATATAAGTCTGGCTCTATTCCTTCATTTCTTAAATGCTCTATACAATATACACTGCATGGAGCACAACAGGTATGCATTAGTAGTTTCATTTTTTATTTCTCCTATCTATTATATTTTAGTATTCCTCCCGCTTCATTTTCGTAGATTTTTTCTGCATTTTCGAATAGAGTTTCTTTTGTTTTTTCATAAAATTCTGATTTTGTAAAGTATATCATATAGTCTACTTTTCCTATTTTCTCTGGACTTTTTTGATATTTTATAAATAATCTTCCTTGTCCTCCATAATCTCTACCGTAATTCCTCTACTGCTACTTCATAGTTTATATATCTAAGAATGCTATATGCCCAATATATCTGCTCGTCTTCTCCTAATATCTCTATTTCATTCTCTTTAAAGTTTAGCTTCTCTTTTGCATATTTTAGTATTTCTATTTCGCTAGGGTTTAAGTCCTCTTTTCTATTTAATATTACTGTTTTATTTACTCCAAATATTTCTGCTATATTAGCTGGACTTTCGTTTATGTTGTTATGGTTTAGTGGCATATTTATAAATATTAGGTTTATGATTATTATGAATATATACACCCCTATTATTGTAATTGCTAAAGTTTTATTTTTTTCTAAGATATTTATTATACTCTTAAAATTCATATATATTAGAGCTATCCATAAGGCAAAATAGTTTTTCATTAGAAAATATGCTGATACTAGTTCTATTTTTATTCCTATAAATAATATTATCATGTATAAAATCAATAATATAAATAATATTATATCAAAGGAAAGCAGTTCTTTTTCTTTTACCTTCTGTATTATATAATATACTACAAGTGGAATAAGGGGTAGGATGTTTGAATAGTAGTTGGTATATATGTATCCTTCTAGCTTAAAACTATTATTTAATATATTTGATGAATATTCTAGTGATCTCTTTAGTGCGTCTTGTGCGTCTAGATTAAATATATTATATATATTTGGCATTA
>CARDEQ010000003.1:0-23356 GCA_948958005.1 uncultured Clostridia bacterium | reverse complement strand
AGTATCAAAGCCAAAAGCATTTTTATATGGTGCTTTATCAGGAATTGTAGAGCCAATAGGAGCAATCATTACTATATTGTTTATAAATGCTGTTATACCAATACTTCCATACATATTATCATTTGCAGCAGGTGCAATGATATTTGTGGTCGCAGAGGAATTAATCCCAGAGATGCATGAAGGAAATAAATCAGCACTACGGTGTGATAGGTGTAACTATTGGATTTGTGATAATGATGGTGTTAGATATAGCACTTGGATAAGGGCTTGACAAAGAAGAAAATAAAATATATAATGATTTAAAAATAAAGGAAAAGAAAGGAGAGTGTATTAATATGAAAAGGAAACTAGCTGTGAGAATTGCTCCAAACGATGTAAAACCATTGGGCGGAGCGGTAAATAAGATACATTCTCCATATTGTTTTTAAAACTAAAAGGCATAATATAATGCTGATTATTTTGAGTGTATTTTATTTATGAGCTAGCTACAAAAGTATTTGTAACTAGCCTTTTGATTAAATTAGAAAAAGACAAAAGGCGAATATGTTATTCTGTACATATCTCGTCTTTTTATAATTAATAGGAGGAAATAAAAATGGCATTATTAGAAGTAGAAAACTTATCTCATGCATTTGCAGATAAGGTGTTATATAAAGATTCAACTTTTGAACTATACAAGGGAGAACATATGGGAATAGTTCGGACAAAATGGCACAGGGAAAAGCACCCTAATTAAGTTATTATTAAAAGAAACTTTGCCAGATAAGGGAACAATAAAATGGCAAAATGGAGTAACTATTGGAAGTTTAGATCAATATGCAATAGTAGAAGATAATCAAACAATATTTGAATATTTAAAAACTGCATTTACCCCTTTATATGATTTAGAAAAAAGCCTTAATAATTTATACATAGAAATGGCAGAAAATTATACAGAGGAGATAATGAATAAAACAGCAAAATATCAAGAAAAATTAGAAAAAAGCGGATTTTATGAAATAGAAAGCAGGATAAAAAAGGTAGCAAGTGGACTTCGGAATAATTAACATGGGCTTAGATACATTTTTGACAAATTTAAGCGGAGGACAAAGAGCAAAGGTAATACTTGCAAAACTTCTTTTGCAAACACCAGAAGTAATTGTATTAGACGAGCCAACGAATTTTTTAGATAAGGAGCATATAGAGTGGTTATCAGATTATTTAATAACGTTTGAAGGAGCTTTTATAATAGTATCACACGACTTTGATTTCTTAGAAAAAGTCACTACTTGTATTTGCGATATTGAATTTAACAAAATAAAAAAATATAGAGGTAAATATTCAAGCTTTTTAAAACAAAAAGAAGTACGGAAGAGAAGAATACATAAGAAGCTATGAAGCACAGCAAAAGGAGATAAAAAAACTAGAAGACTATATCGCAAAAAATAAAGTTAGAGCATCAACAGCAAAGATGGCAAAAAGTAGAGAAAAGAAGTTAGAAAAATTAGAAGTAATAGAAAAACCAAGCTTTACATCAAAACCTCACTTTAGCTTTAAAGGAATAGAGACAACAGCACAAGTAATTTTAGAGGTAAAAAATCTAGAAGTACGGGTACTATTACTCATTACTTCCAAAAATGAAATTTGAAATAAAAAATCAGGAAAGAATAGTAATAACACGGATTTAACGGAATAGGAAAATCAACGTTACTAAAAACTTTGATGGGAGAAATAAAACCTATATCAGGAGAATATAGGTTTTCAGATACAATAAAAAGCATAGGATACTATGAACAAGAACTAAAATGGGAAAATACAGAAGATATACCTCTAAATATAATATCAAGAGAATATCCAGACTTAAGTCCAAAGGAGGTAAGAAAACACCTAGCAGATTGTCGGAGTAAAAAAAGAGCATGTAATGCAAGAAATAAATACTCTAAGTGGAGGAGAACAATCAAAAGTAAAATTATGCAAACTAATATTAAAGCCATGCAATTTACTAATACTAGACGAGCCAACAAACCATTTAGATGAGGATACAAAAGAAGAACTAAAAAAAGCAATAAAAGAATTTAAAGGAACAGTAATACTAGTATCACATGAAGAAGGCTTTTATAAAGACTTAAAAGCAAGAATAATAAATATAGAAGAACTTTGCATAAAGAAGATAAAATAACCTTGCACACACATAAAAACTATGATAATATGTCAATAGGGACGGGGCATTTTGACATAAAATGAGACAAATGATGCTGTCTCTAAATAAAGCTTAATATATTTATATAAGCAAAATAATGAAAGGAGAGGTATATTTAAACTATTAAATATACTAAGAAGAGAAAGTATGAAGGAAGATAAAAAAGGAAAAACTTCACTTATAGTTATAATAGTAATCATGTTTGCTTGCATTACAGGACTAATCTGGATGGTAATAACAGGTAACCAAGATGTAAATCCTATAAAAGAAGTAGAAAAGATGTCTTGTAAGACAAAAGCAGTGGTAGTAAAGGTAAATGAGAGCTCATTGTTTGCAGAACTAGAAGAGGAAGGACTATGCTCTGTTAGTTTTGGAAAAAATGGTAATATTGGATTTAAAAAAGGACAAGAAATAGAAATTTATTTTGATGGAATGATAAATGCGAGTTATCCTGGAGGAATAGCTAATGTAGGTAAGATAAAGATATTAAATGACGAGAGTGGAAAAGAAATATCGAAAGGTGCTTTACAATATTGTTATAGTTCTAAAGAGAATGTAGAAATTGAGGTAGAGGAATTTACAAAAGAAAAAGTAGTAATCAAAGTAAAAGACACAAATGAATTACCATATGAATATTCTGACCAATTTAAAATACTTAAGAAAAATGATAACTATGTTGAGCCTACTTTTGACCCAAGTAGAGTTATAGGAGGAGATACAGAGAATTCAAGCTCAGGATATTTACGGACCAGAAAATCCAAGCTTTGAGTGGGAAGACTTACATATATTATCAAGCATAATATATGAAGAAAAAAACTTAGAAGTGAATCCAGAGGATAAAACTTTAATTTTAACTTTTGACATAAGGCAAAAGTATGGACCATTACTAGAACGGAAGATATAGATTTTACTGGAATGAAAGAGAGATAGAATTCAAGATAGATAAAGATGAAAAATTGCCAATAGAAACAAAATTAAATGATATTTAGATAATTAAAAATATTCTAATGGGGAGAAGCTATGAAAAAGATTTTAATAATAGAAAAAGATAAATTATTAGCCATAGAATTAAAATAATTACTCGAGAATAAAGAGATATTAGAGAACTTTCAGAATCCATTAGAAGCGATTTTAAAGATAAATACAGACAAAGTCAGAGGGGACGGGGCATTTTGACACAAAAATAAATGAGGTGAGTTTTTGAGGTTTAAAAAAGATAAATTTCAAAAATTTACCTTTTTTTGCGAAATATAGTGAAAAGTTCTGAAATATGTGTTATACTTAATTAAAATTTGTTATCAATAAAATATTTTATCATATTTGTTCTAAGTATTTTATTCTAAGGAGAGCGATGATTATGCCAAGACGTCCAAGAGTTTATTCAAAAACAATATTTTTTCATGTAATGACACAAGGAATTAATAAAAGTTATATATTTAATCAATCAGAAGATATAAAGTATTATATAAAAGCGATGTATAAATTGACACAAACACAAGAGGTGAAGATAATTGCATATTGTATAATGAGTAATCATGCTCATATGCTATTAAAAACTGAGAAAATAGAGGAATTGAGTAAATATATGCTACGACTTAATACTAAATATGCTAGTTATTATAATAGGAAATATGATAGGGTGGGTTATGTATTTAGAGATAGATATAAAGCAGAAGGGATATATGACAATAAGCAATTATACAGTTGTATGAAATATATCTATAATAATCCAGTAAAAGCAGGAATATGTGAGAGGGCAGAGGAATATTTATATTCAAACTATAAAATGATTAATGAGAAGCAAATAAGTAGATATGTATTTTTAGATGCGGAAGAGGATAATTTAGAAAAGTGCAAAAATGCAGTAAAAAGCTTTTTAGAAGAAAATAATATAGCACTTGAGAGCTTAAAAAAAGATAAAAACCAATTAAAAAAGTTGTTAATACTATTAAAGGATGAAAATAATATTTCCCTTAGAAAAATAGCGAAGGAAATTGATATTAGTAGAGAAAAGATAAGAAGACTGTATAAAACAATAAAAATATAATATTGTAAAATAAAGTGTATAAGCTTCAAAACTTATACACTTTATTTAGTAAAATCAAAGAATTTAATTTGATTTTATCCCAATTTGTAAACCAAAGAGTATGTCAAAATGCCCCGTCCCCTCTGACATATTAGTTCCAAAATGTGCCGTCTTTTTTTACGTATTCTTCAAATTCTTCTTTTGTGATAGGCTTTGAGTAGTAGTAGCCTTGAATAATATCTCCGCCTATTTTTTTGATAAATTCTACTTGTTCTTTTGTTTCTACACCCTCTATTATTGTTTCTGATCCTAGATGTTTTGACATTAATACTATGTAATTTATAATATTTTTATTACTTGATAAGTCTGCTTTATCTACGAAAACTTTATCGATTTTTATTATATCAACTGGCAAATTTTGTAACATACTAAGTGAAGAATATCCTGTACCAAAATCGTCGATAGAAATGACAAATCCTTTTTCTTTTATTTTATTTATAATTTTAAGTAAGTTCATATTTGGGTCTATTGTGGCACTTTCTGTGATTTCTAAGTCTATCTCACTTGGATTTAGATTATATTTGGAGCAAATTTCAACGTATTTATCTATAAAGTCTTCATCTGAAAATTGCTCTTTTGACACATTTATAGAAATATTTGGTATTACACCAAATTTATTTTTCCATTCTGATAAATCCTTGCAAACTTGTTCAAAGATGTATATATCTAGTTTTGTTATAAATTTATTTTTCTCAAATAGTGGAATAAATGTATCTGGAGGTATAAGCTTGCCATTTTTATACCACCTAACGAGTGCTTCTGCACCATATAATTTTTCATTCTTTGTATAAGTTTTTGGTTGGTAAAACACTTTAAATTCATGCTTTTCTAACGCTTCATACATACTAGCTTCTATTTTCTGTTCTTCTATAAGCTTACTTTCTAGTTTTTCATCAAACAAATAATAACTACTACTATATAGCCCTTTTATTTGAGTACGTGCAAGATATGCCTTATCTAGCATCCTATTAATATCTACTTCATTTGGTAGAATATTATATGCTCCAATCGATAAATTTATATATATGTCAAGGCCATTCACTTGTAATTTAGAAGCTTCAGTAAATATGTAAGTAAGAAGCTCATCAATATTGTCGTCATAACTAAAAAGGCTAGCAAATATATCATTAGAAATTCTACAAGTAATATTATCTG
The DNA here is from genome assembly GCA_948958005.1 of uncultured Clostridia bacterium. Taxonomy (GTDB): domain Bacteria; phylum Bacillota; class Clostridia; order TANB77; family CAG-508; genus JAAWPK01. The sequence goes on along the minus strand of CARDEQ010000003.1, from coordinate 17,936 downwards.
CTGGTAATAGATTTGTTAACTTTTGACCTAAAGCCTTTAGTAATTCATTACAAAAACCATATCCATGTATATTATTCAGTGCTTTAAATTTATTTATATCTATTGTTATCAAATATTTATTCTTTGTAGACTGTCTTTCTAAATAGAGTGAGCCATTTCCTCTAAAATAATATTCATTTCCAAGCAGAGTAACAGGGTCTATATATGCAACCTTATATAATTTTTGGTTTTTCCTTTGATTTGAAATATTAATATAGATTGCAATACTTGTAATAACAAATGCAACACCTAAGCAAAATACCGCTGTTAAAGTTACTAGATTTATAAGCTCCTTTGCGATGGTAGTATCAGATGCAGTTGTTATTACATACCAATCGTTAATTTCCACTCTTTCAAAATGTATATAGTAGGTCTCTCCATGAATATCAATATCAATAGTATCTTCTTTATTATCCTTTATTGCAATTGCCATATTATCTATTTTTCTAAGCTGTGTTTCATCTGTTAGGTTGTAACTATTTTTTATATATTCATATAAATTAGCATTACTATCTTTTATATTACCAAAAGAATCGATTAATACAGTACCATCACTATTTATTAGGTAAGTACCACCCTTTCCAAATAATCTTCTTAATAGAAGCTCTTTATAATCAGAAGTGTTAATAGTTGCCATAAGAACTTTTTTCTTGCCATTGAGAGAAATAGACTTAGAGTATATATTTACTTGATTATCTGATACTGTACTGGGCCTATTCTCAGACAAATAAACATCCTCTTCTGAGAAAAATTCTTCAATATTAGGATAATTTTCAACTAAAAAGCCATCACTCGTTTTTCCGTTTCCTTGTTTATCTAATATAACTAATCTTGTAAAATGATAATTATTCAACTCATTTTTAAAACTATCAAAAATTTCTTCTTCTGTTTTTAAATGACCATCATTTACATAGTCTACAATCAAATTAATAATATGTTTTTGATCACTAATTGCCAAATTTAGCTGTGCTGCTGTTTGTTCACTAAGCTCCTTAACATTTTGATAAACATTCTCATGAATTAATTTTTTAACATGCGATATATATGCAAGTGATAGAACACTTACTAACACAAATATTGTAAATATAGAAATGAAATTTAATCTAATAGCCCTATATTGTGTATACTTATTTTTTAACTTCTTTTTTACTCTAATACCCATAATAAACTGCAAATTTTCCTTTCAAATTTATAGCACAGAAAATTATACTATTTCGACTTTATTATATAATGTTTTCAAAAAAAATGTCAATGGGGCCGGGGCATTTTGACACAATAAAAAAATAATTTACTAAATTTATAAGCATGGAACTTTTTTAAAATAAATCTTTTGAAGTTTCTGTGTCAAAATGCCCCGGCCCCATTGACATTTGATAACAAATGATATATAACAAATGATATGTAAAAATGTAAGGAGTGATAAAATGCCGCCAGTAAAGAAATTTCAAAGAGAAAGTATAATAGATATAGCATATGAGATAGTGAACAATGAGGGCTTTGATGGTGTTAATGCAAGAAGGATTGCTAAGGAGATGGGGTGCTCTGTGCAACCAATATTTCATAATTTTTCTAGTATGGAGGAGCTGAAGGGGGTGGTGTATGAAAAAATATATGAAAAATATTTGGATTATATGAAAATTGGATTAAATGAAGAAAATGCATATAAAAAGTCAGGTCTTTCATATATAAGATTTGCAAAGGATTATCCAAACTTTTTTAAAATCATTTTTATGCAAAAAACAGATTTGAGTGCAGAGGAGTTTATTTTAGGGGATAATAAAGGGAATAATATAATTGAGCTTGGACGAAAATTCACAAATTTTTCATATCAAAAGCAAAAGAAGTTTCATGTAAAGGTTTGGATATTTACACACGGAATAGCGTGTTTGGTTGCAACAAATACAATAAAACTTACAGAGGAGGAGATTGAGGAATTATTGGAAAATACAGTTAGAGAAATGCTAAAACGGATATATAAAGGAGGAGAAGGATTAATGTGTGTTGTAGAGGTTAAGAATTTGACTAAAGAATATAAGAAAATAAAAGCAGTAGATGATTTGTCTTTTGAGGTTAAACAAGGAGAAATAATCGGATTGCTTGGACCAAATGGTAGCCGGAAAGACTACTACTATAAATTGTATATTGTCATTATTAAAATTTAACGAAGGAGAAATTAGAATATTTGGTAAAAAAATGACTCCTGATGCTTATGACATAAAAAAGGATATTGGAGTGATATTTCAAGAAGTAGCGGTATTTGAAGAGCTGAATGTATATGATAATATAGATTATTTTTGTGGATTATATATTAAGGATAAAAATAAAAGAAGGGATTATATAGAGGATGCAATTAAATTAGTTGGTTTAGAAGAATTTAAAAGGTATTATCCAAAGCAATTATCAGGAGGTCTTTTAAGAAGATTAAATATTGCTTGTGGAATTGCACATAAACCTAAACTAATATTCTTAGATGAGCCAACAGTTGCAGTTGATCCACAAAGTAGAAATAACATTTTAGACGGAATTAAGACACTAAGAGATAAAGGTGCTACTATAATTTATACAACGCATTATATGGAGGAAGTAGAAATACTTTGCGACAGAATAATAATCTTAGACAAAGGAAGGATAATTGCAAGTGGAACCAGCGATGATTTAAAGAAAATGGCAAATATTGAGGAAAAGATTACAGTGGAAGTTATGAATTTAAGTGAAAATTATATATCAAATATAAAAAAGCTTGATAATGTTGAGGAAATATCATATGAAGGGAATATTTTACTTGTCATATATAAAAAAGGCAAAAATAATCTAGTTGAATTAATGGATTATCTAAAAAATGAGGGAATAACATATAACAAAATTTTCTCAGAAAGACCAACATTAAATGATGTATTCTTAGAATTAACAGGGAAGGGACTTAGAGATTAATGTTTTTGCATAATTTAAAATATTCTATTAAAACCCTTCTAAAAAGTAGAATGTTAATATTTTGGACCTTTGCCTTTCCAATAATATTACGGTACTCTTTTTAATCTGGCTTTTTCGAATATAGAAAATAGCGAGAAATTAGATATAATTGATATTGCCATAATTCAAAATGAAAAATTTTATGATGATAAAATTTTTAGGGAGGCTTTTAAAAATTTAAGCAATGAAAACAATGAGGACAGATTATTTAATACTAAATATGTAACAGAAGAAAAAGCAAAAGAGATGCTTGCAAAAGACGAAATTATAGGCTATATAGAATTGATGGAGGAGCCTAAAATTACAATAAAAGCAAATGGAATAAACCAGACTATTTTAAAACAAGTTGTAGAAGAAATAAATCAAAATCAAGAAATAATAAAAAATATATCTGAAAGTAAAGCAAATGAATACATGAAAAATATGAAGCCACAGAATATGGAAAGTAATAAAGATATATATGAAAAAATATATGAAGCTGCTCTAGAAACTGCAAGTGAGAATAGCAGTAATATAAAAAATATATCAAGTGATAATTTAAGTTATACAATGATAGAGTTTTATACTTTAATTGCAATGACTTGTCTTTATGGTGGGACATTAGGAATGACTGCAATAAATCAAAAGTTACCTAATATGAGTAATATTGGAAAAAGAGTAGGAGTAAGTCCAGCAAAAAAGGGAGAAATCATATTAGGAAGTAGTTTAGCAAGCTACATCATACAATTAATAGGTTTACTACTTTTATTTATATATACTATATTTGTTCTAAAGATAGATTATAGCGATAATTTGCGGACTTATAATATTACTTGCTTTAATACGGCTCTTTTGCAGGACTTGCATTTGGAATATGTATTTCAAGTTTAGTGAAGTCAAGTGAGAATGTAAAAATAGGAATGATAATTGCAATTACGATGCTAGGGTCGTTTTTCTCAGGAATGATGGGAATTACAATGAAATATATAATTGATACAAATGTACCTATAATTAATCAAATAAATCCAGCAAGTATGATAACAGACGGATTTTATTCATTATATTATTATGATACTTTAGATAGATATTTCTTAAATATTGGAGGATTGATAATTTTTTCAATCACAATGCTTGTATTAGCTTGGAGTAGTTTAAGGAGGCAAAAATATGACAGTATTTAAAACTTTTTTCAAAATATTAAAAAAGAATATATTGACAGTTGTGATTTATACAGTAATTTTAATAATATTTGGTACCTTTAATATGCAAAATAGTGAAAACCAATTATCTTTTTCTCCAAGTAAACCCAATATACTAATTATTAATAATGATGTGGAGACTGGAATAACAAAGGGATTAATAGATTATATAAGACAGAATTCAGAAGATAAAGAAATAGAGGAAAATGAAGAAGCAAGAAATGATGCCTTATTTTATAGAGAGATAAATTATATTATTTATATACCAGAAAATTTTAGAGAGGATTTTCTAGAAGGAAAAAATCCCAATATAGAAATAAAGAGCACAGGAGATTATCAGGCTTCTCTTGCAGAAATGCTATTAAAAAGATATATAAATGTTGCAAGTAGTTATAGAGCTGTATTTAATGAGGAGGAAATAATTGCAAAAACTAGTGAGACATTATCAAAAAAAATAGATGTAGAGCTGACTTCTAAATTGGAAGCAGGAAATTTAAATAAGCTTTCATTTTATTATAATTTTGCAAGCTATTCTATTCTTGCAGGATGCATGCTTGTAATATGTATGATATTAGCTAGCTTTAAGTCTAAGAATATTAGTCGAAGGACAATTATTAGTAGTATGAGTTATAGAAAATATAATTTTAAATTATTAATTGCAAATGGTGTTTTTGCAATTGTCTTATGGGTATTTTATGTAATTATTTCTAGAATTTTGTTTGGAGATATGATTTTTAAAGCACATGGCTTAATATTTATGCTTAATTCCTTGGTATTTACAATATGTGCTTTGACTATTGCTATTCTGATTGGTAATATTGTAAATAGTAAAGAGGCTATAAATGGCATTGTAAATGTAGTTGCATTAGGCTCTAGCTTTATATGTGGAGCTTTTGTTCCTATGGAGTGGCTTCCAGAAGGGGTGCTTAAATTTGCACATTTGCTTCCAACTTATTGGTATATAAAAACTAATGAAGCACTTAAGACATTAGAAATAGTAAATCTTGATACAATAAAACCAATTCTAGTTAATATGGCAGTAATATTCGGATTTGCAATTTTATTTGTTTTTATAACTAATATTGTATCTGCTAGTAAAAGAAGAACATACTAAAGCTTACAGTTTTAATTTATTTTTTAAAATTCCATTTACAAAATATTATTTATTATGATAAGATACTATTTATATTAATTAGGAGGAGAAAACAAATGAAGAAGGTATTAAAAGTAGTAATAGTTGTAGCAATAGTTATTGCAATATTGATTGGGCTTGGTATAGTAAGTGTAATTACAAAAGAAAGGCTTCCTGAAAAACAAGTTGTTATGTCAGATAATGCAAAGTATTTTAAGGAAAAGTCAAATAGCATACCACGTGTCCTTCCAGTAGAAGAAGCAGTATCAAGTGGATATTTTGTATATGATGGGATAGAAAATAAATTATATAATAAAAACGTTTTAGATGGATTTATTGAAAATGCGAGTTCAAATACAGCAGATGAAATTGTTATTGTTGTATATAATGTGAATGGAGATCCTTTTATAAGCCACGTTGCATACAGAGCAGGAAAAGGATATATTTTAGCAAAAGATAATACTAGAGTTGATGTATTAAAAACAGAGCTTGTAAATAATGATGGAATGGTTATGGCAGAGCCAGAGTTTTATGATGTGGTTGTGAAGGAGGATATACCAAGCGAATATTATGAGATATCTTTGACAGAGGAGGTAGGAATTAATGCAGGAATAATATCATTCAAAGTGCAAAAGGATACAAAAGATAAGGCATATAAAAGTATAGAAATTGCAAGATTTTTGTTAGATGCTGAAGTAGTGCAAGATTAGAGAGGATTGACATGGAGGATAGAAACAGTAAAGTAAAAGAACTTTTAGCAAATAATTGGAAATTAATTGTAATGATAATTTGTATAATTGGATTTTTGATGCTTGCTAAGAGTGTATTTTATAAAGAAATAATGGAAGCAGATGTGGCTGGTCATAATTTTGTAATAACATATCTAATGTCAGATTTTGGAACATCATGTGCAAAGTTTATTACAAATTTTGGTGGTGGCATATGCCTAATTTTGATTACAATAATTTCATTTATCGTGATTAAAAATAAGAAAATTGGAGGAGCAATATCCCTTAATTTAGCGATACAAACAATACTAAATTTAACTATAAAGAATATTTTTCAAAGACCACGACCGATAGAATATAGATTAATAGAAGAAACAGGATATAGCTTTCCGTCTGGGCATTCCATGGCAAGTATGGCTTTTTATGGCTTTATTATATATCTAATTTACAAAAATATTAAAAATAAATATATAAAATGGATATCAATTATATTACTATCAATATTGATTTTAGCAATTGGATTTAGCAGAATATATTTAGGTGTACATTATACAAGTGATGTACTAGGAGGATTTTTGCTAACAATTGCATATTTAATGGTATATACAAGTGTAATAAAAAACAAAATATAAGTATAGGGGAGGAGAAAATGAATAAGAAATCAATCATAATAATTGTAATTATTGCAGTCCTAATTTTAGGTGTATGGCTTATAAAAACTTTTCAAAAAGAAGAAATAAATATGGCAGAAAATACAAACACAGAGGTAAATGAAGACTTTAAGTTAAAAATAAATAAAGATATAGATTTAGAAAAACTAAAATCATATAATTTGCCAATAATTATAGATTTTGGAGCTGATTATTGCATGCCATGTAGGCAAATGGCTCCTGCATTAAGAGAAATAAATGAGGAAATGCAAGAAAAAGCGATAGTTAGATATGTTGATGTAGAAAGATATCCTAAAATTGCAGAGAAATATAAAATAGAATTAATACCAACACAAATTTTATTTAACAGTGATGGAACACCATTCGCACCAGAAAATGCAGAAGAACGAGGTCTAGAATTTGTAAAAAATGAAAATGGAGATATAATTTATACAGTTCATATAGGAGCGCTTACAAAGGCGCAAATGAAGGCAATGCTAAAGGAGATGGGGTTAAATGAATGAACTCCTTGAAGGAATGGCAGAAATAATAAGGAATAATTATTGGATAGCACCATTTATTGCATTTTTAGCAGGAGTATTTACGTCTTTTACTCCTTGTTCACTTACAAGCATACCTCTTGTAATAGGTTGTATTGGAGGAATAGGAAGTGATAATGCTAAAAAAGCGTTCAAATTGTCAATTATTTTTGCAATAGGAATGGGTGTGACTTTTACAATTCTTGGAGCACTTGCTGCGCTTCTCGGAAGACTAATGCAAGGTGGAGGAAAAATTTGGTATATAGTGCTTGGTATTTTAATGGTAATGATGGCTTTGCAAACATTTGAGGTATTTACTTTTATAAAACAAACCAATTTACAAGCGAAGAATACTAAAAAAGGATATATAGGGGCGCTAATTGCAGGAATTTTAGGAGGAGTTTTTGCTTCTCCATGCTCAACACCAGTATTAGTTGTATTACTTGGAGTGGTGAGTAAAAGCGGAAATATTTTATGGGGAATACTGCTATTACTTTTATATAGTCTTGGAAATAGCATATTAGTAATAATAGCGGGAACTTCAGTTGGAACAGTAAGAAAAATTACACAAAGCCCTAAATATGGTAAAGTAAGTAATATTTTAAGATATGTTATGGGTATAATTATATTATTAATAGGGTTATATATGCTCTATTTAGGTTTTTAAGGAGGATAATTATGGTAAGAGAAGTTAATGAAGAAGAATTTCAAAAGGAAATAGGAATAGAAGGAACAATTTTAGTAGATTTTTTTGCTACATGGTGTCCACCATGTAAAGCTCTTGGGCCAATTGTTGAAGAATTTGCAAGTGAGCATGAAGAAATAAGAGTTCTTAAGGTTAATGTAGATAACGAGCAAAGACTTGCTATTGAAAACAGTGTAATGAGTGTTCCTACATTGATTGTTATAAAAAATGGTAAAGTTACTAATAGAAGTGTTGGACTTATTGATAAAAGAGATATAGAAAAGTTATTAGGCTAAAATAAAATTAAGGGGGACAAAAGACATATGTGGGTTGCAATATTTTGGATTTTAGTGGGGTTTGCTTTGCTTATAAAAGGTGCCGATTTTTTAGTAGAAGGTGCAAGCAATATTGCAAAAAAATTTCATATACCAGAGATAATAATTGGACTTACAATAGTATCAATTGGCACTTCAATGCCAGAGATGTTTGTCAGTTTAACTTCAAGTATAGATGGATATTCAGACATGGCTATGGGGAATGTAATAGGTAGCAATGTCTGTAATTTATTATTAATTTTAGGGTTATCTACTATAATTAGACCTGTTAAATTTCAAAAAGAAACAAGATTGATAGAAATACCTATGTGTCTTATAATTACTTTTTTATTTTTAGTCTTATGTAATATCGAGGGTGGAATATCTAGAACTGACGGTATTATTTTATTAACTTGTTTTACATTATTTATTGGATACACAATTTTTATGGGAATAAAGGGAGAAAATTTTGATAAAGAAGTCGAGCAGAAAGACAAAGACGACAATAGTAAAGATATATCATTAGTTAAAAGTATTATATTTGTAATTTTAGGTGCAGTTGGATTAAAATTTGGTGGAGATTTTACAGTTGATAATGCAGTTGTAATTGCTAAGATGTTCGGAATAAGTGAACAAATCATTAGTCTTACTATACTTGCAATCGGAACGAGCCTACCTGAGCTTGTAACCAGTGTCACAGCAGCAATTAAAGGAAATAGCGATATAGCAATAGGTAATATTATTGGATCCAATATATTTAATATGCTTTTCATAATTGGTGTAACATCTCTTATAAAGCCTATTACATATAATATCTCATATAATTTAGATATGGTTATACTAATTGCTCGGAACACTTCTACTTGCATTATTTCCTGTAATTCCACCTAAGAATCAAATGAGTAGATTCAATGGGAGCATTTATTTATTATTTTATGTTTTATATATGGTTTTGATATTTAGTGTTTAGAACCAAACTGTAACAAAATGTAATAATTTGTCTACAAAATACCCTAATATATACTTGAGAAAATAAAAAAAATTTGATATACTTAGGACATGATAGTAGAAGTAATTATTAGCAGTAATGCAAAAGATTTAAATAGAATATTTGATTATAACGTACCTGAAAAATTCGAAAATGCAACTAAAATAGGAAGCAAGGTCATAGTACCATTCGGAACTATGAAAAGGTCTCAAGAGGGTTTTGTTATTGGCATAAAGGAGACATCAGATTACAAAGTAAAAGATATATTAAATGTGGAAAAAGGCTTAGACGAAGAAAAGGTAGTTTTGAGTAAACTTATGGCAAATAAGTATTTTTGTAATATTTCAGATTGCATAAGATTAATGCTACCTCCAGGGACTACCTCTAAGAACATGGAAAACAGAGTTAAAGACAAAGAAATGAAATTTGTTTATTTAAAAAGAGATGAAGACGAAGTTTTAGAAGAGATTGAGGAGGGAAAGTTAAAGTCTGAAAAGCAAATACGTACTTTAAAGTTCTTGATGGAAAATGACGAAGTGCTCCTTCAAGAGCTTGTTAGTTTTGCTGATACTAGCATATCTGTTGTAAAAACCTTGCAAAAAAATGGGTATTTGGAGATAGTAGAAAAAGAAGTAAATAGAAATCCATTTAAAAATAAAGATATACCAAAAACAAAAAATCTGCCTTTAACAAAAGAACAACAAAAGGCAATGAATAAAATAGAAGGTGCAATAAATGATAAGGCTTTTAAAGAATTTTTAATACATGGAGTAACAGGCTCTCGGAAAAACCGAGATTTATTTACAATTGATTCGGAAAGGTATTAGATAAAGGGAAAACAGCTATTGTTTTGGTTCCTGAAATATCTCTTACTCCTCAAATGGTAGATAGATTTATTGCAAGGTTTGGAGAGGAAAAAATAGCATTGCTTCATAGCAAATTGTCAGTTGGTGAAAGATATGATGAGTGGAAAAGGCTTGAAAAAGGAGAAGCAAAAATAGTTATAGGTGCAAGATCTGCTATATTTGCACCTGTATTAGAATTAGGAATAGTCATAATTGACGAGGAGCATGATGCGTCATATAAATCTGATATGACGCCTAAATACAATGCAAAAGAACTTGCATTGTATTTGGCAAAGCAAAAAAATATTCCTTTAGTATTAGGAAGTGCAACACCAGATTTAGGTACATATTACAGATTAGAAAAGGAGAATGGAGTATTAACCTTAAAAAATAGGGCAAACGAGGCAGAACTGCCAAAAGTAGAAGTAATAGATATGAAGCAGGAATTAGCTGTTGGAAATAAATCAATGATAAGTAATAGACTTTATGAATTGATAGACGAAAATATTAAAAAACAAAAGCAAACTATATTATTTTTGAATAGACGTGGATATTCCACCTTTGTCATGTGTAGAGAATGTGGATATACTGCAAGTTGTCCTAAATGTAATATAACTCTTACATATCATTTAAAACAAAATAGGCTAAAATGTCATTACTGTGGTTATGAAAGAAAAAATGATACAGAATGTCCAGAATGTGGAAGTAAAAATATAAGGTATTTTGGAACAGGCACGCAGAAATTAGAGGAGCAAATAAACAAAATGTTTCCTGAGGCAAAAACTATAAGAATGGATATAGATACAGTAACTAAAAAGAATTCATATGAAACAATCTTAAACAAATTTAAAAATGAAAATATAGAGGTATTAATCGGAACTCAAATGGTAGTAAAAGGGCACCATTTTCCAAATGTTACATTAGTTCGGAGTTATTGCAGCAGACAGCAATATGTATATGTCAGATTTTAGAAGTAATGAAAGAACTTTCGATATTTTAGTACAAGTAGCACGGAAGGGCAGGAAGAGAAGGAGAAAAGGGAAATGTAATAATACAAACATATAATCCAGAAAGCTTCCCAATTGAATGTGCAAAAAAGCAAGATTATATGAAATTCTATAATCAAGAAATAGAGTTAAGAAAAGTCTTGAAATATCCACCATTTTGCGATATAATAAAAATTGAAGTAAGTGATTTTGAAGAAGATAATGTACAAGACATTATAAATACAATATATGAAAATCTTTTAAAAACAAATGAAAGAGAAATGCAAATTTATTCTCCAATGCCATCACCTATAAGTAAAATCAAAAATAGATATAGGTGGAGAATAATTGTAAAATGTAAATTGCGGAAAATACATTATAAATAAGATAAATTTGAGCATTAATAGTATTAAAATATCAAAGAATACAAGAATAAGTATTGACATTAATCCAAATAATATGAATTAGGAAAGGATAGGGAAAAAGTGGGACTAAGAAATATAAGAAGAGAAGGAGACGAAATACTAAAGAAAAAATCAAAGGATGTAGAGGTAATTGACGATAAGGTAAAAGAACTCATACAAGATATGATAGATACAATGCATAAGTATGATGGAGTAGGGCTTGCAGCAGTTCAAGTTGGAATTTTAAAAAATATAATAGTAATAGATTTGTATGATGAAAAGCCAATTTTAAAACTAATAAACCCTGTTGTTGTAAAGACGAAGGGAAAACAAGAAGTAGAAGAAGGATGCCTAAGCTTCCCAAATAAATATGTTAAAGCAATAAGACCAGAGGAAGTTACCGTTGAAGCAATGGATGAAAATGGTAAAAAGATAAAGGTTACTGGAACAGGCTTACTTGCTCAAGTTTTATCACATGAGACAGATCACTTAAATGGTGTTGTACTAACAGATGTAATGATACCAGGCACAATGGAACTTGTAGAACAAGAGGAAAATGAAAGGAAAAAGAAATAGCATGGATATTCTATTTATGGGGACACCTGATTTTGCAGAAGCATCTTTAGCAAAAATATATGAAGAAGGCTTTAAAATAGTTCGGGGTTGTAACCAACCCTGATAAGCAAAAAAATAGAGGAATGAAGCTTGCACAAGCAGAGGTAAAATGCTTTGCTTTATCTAAAGAATTACCAATATATCAACCTGAAAAAGTAAAAGGAAATGAGGAATTTATTAATAAAATAAAAGAGATAAATCCTGATGTTATATGTGTTGTAGCATATCGGAAAAATACTTCCAAAAGAAATATTAGAAATTCCAAAGCTTCGGATGTATAAATCTGCATGCATCTTTACTTCCAAAGTATAGAGGCGCTGCTCCGATACAATGGGCAGTGCTAAATGGGGACAGAGTAACTGGTGTGTCAACTATGTATATGAATGAGAAAATGGACGAGGGAGATATAATTTATCAAGAAAGAACAGAGATAGGCGAGGAGGAGACAACAGGAGAGCTTTGGGAAAGGCTAATGGAGCAAGGTGCAAATTTACTTGTTAGAACTCTTAAAAGTATAGAGCAAGGGAATGCTCCAAGAATTCCTCAAGGCAGATATTTTACGATGGCACCAATGCTAAAAAAGGAAATGGCTGAGATTGATTGGAATAAGACAGCTAGGCAAATAAAAAATAAGATACGAGGGTTAAATCCAATAATGGGAGCGTTTTCAATGCATAATGGAAAAAAGATAAAATTCTGGATGGTGGAAGCATTAGAGGATGATATGGCAAATGAAGTTATGCAAAAAAATGGAATAAGGAAAGCAAGTGCACGGAGACGTTATCTTAGCAAATGACAAAATAGGCTTATATATAAAGACAGGAGGAGGAATAATAAAAGTGCTCGAAGTGCAGGGAGAAAATGCAAAGAGAATGAAGGTATGCGACTTCTTAAGAGGAAATAAAATTGATGAAGGAAGTAAATTTGAGAAAATTTGTAAAAAAGACTAGTAATTTTTAAACAAGCATGGTATAATACAAAAATATTATATCATGTTTGTTTTATTCTCACAAGGCAAATTCTGTGCCAGAGATTTCATGAAACTATAATGAAAGGAGTATATTTATAAGACATTAATTTACTATAAAGTAAAAAATAACATATAAGTTTATAAAATTTATTGACACAGCTAATCACCCATGATAAAATAAATACAAATTTAAGAGAGGAGGAAGAGAAAATGGTACAAGAGCAGTTTGAAATCCTTTTAAATGAAATGAAAGGCATAAATCAAAGATTAGACAGATTGGATGAAAAATTCGAAGGAATAGACAGACATTTTGGGGAGATTGACAAAAAATTCGAAGGAATGGACAGACATTTTGAGGAGATTGACAAAAAATTCGAAGGAATAGACAATCATTTTGACGAAATTGACAATCACTTCAAAATAGTTGACAGAGAATTTGCAGATAGTAAAGAAGCATATGTTAGTATGAGAAAAGAAATCGTCCAAGCGTTTAAGGAAATACAAACGAGATTTGATGAAATCGACAAAGAGCTTGAAGATGCTAGAAAGAGGGATAACTCTATAATAGAAGGCATAAAGATATTAGTAAAAGAATATGATAAAGACATTAATAATCTCTATGCAATAGCAAAAGCACAATAATAGTTTTATTCAAAGAAGTATATTCTATTGGCAAAAATCTTTGCAGATTATTGGAAAAATAAGTGCTATGAAATAATCATTAGAAAGAAAATGGTTATTAACAAAGCGCTTATTTTTATTACATAGAAAACTACAAGCCCTATTAAAACCTGTTGACAATTAACATAAAACAAGATATAATAATATCTCCAAACGCAAACAAAAGGTCCTACAAAATTTTTTAGGGAGGAACGAAACATGCCTATGTACAATACTTGTCAAATGTGTGGAGGCACAAAAAAGAGCGTATGCTTCAACTGCTGTGGAACTGGAAGAAAGAATGGTGAAACGTGCAAAATCTGCCACGGCATGGGAAAGACTGCTTGTCCTGACTGCTTAGGAAAGGATATTAGATTTCCTAATAAGATAACAAGAAGAAAGTAAATGAGGCATGAAGTGGCCCCAATAATGTAAAAGTTATTGGGGCCACTTTTATATTCAAAAAAAATTAAGAAAAATGTAATTTTTTGTTTACTTTTTTCGAAAGATAATATACAATTGTAATAGAAAACAAAAGAATTAACAAGGAGGGCTTTTGCTCATGAAAATTTTGATGCTCACATGGGAGTATCCACCTAGGATTGTAGGAGGAATATCAAAAGTTGTATATGATTTATCAGGAAGACTAATTAAAGATGGACATGAGGTTACAGTTGTAACATATAGAGAAGGAAATGCACCATATTTTGAAGTAGACAAAGGTGTAAATGTATATAGAGTAGATAATTATATGATAAATCCAAATAACTTCATAGATTGGATTTTACAACTTAATTTTAAAATGATAGCAAAAGCAAGTGAAATAATAGGAAAATATCGGAAAATTTGATATAATACATGCTCATGATTGGTTAGTTGCATACAGTGCAAAAGCACTAAAAGATGCATATGATATACCAATGACAGCAACAATACATGCAACAGAAAGTGGAAGAAATAGTGGTATACATGACGATACACAAAGATATATAAATGATACAGAATGGATGCTAACATATGAAGCAACAGAGGTAATAGTAAATAGTAACTACATGAAATGTGAACTTCAAAGACTATTTGGATTACCATTTGAAAAAATTAGTGTAATACCAAATGGAATAAATATGAACATGTATAATGGAATAGAAAAAGACTATGACTTTAGAAGAAGAGTAGCACAAGATAATGAAAAAATTATAATGTATGCAGGAAGGCTAGTATATGAAAAAGGAGTGCAAAACTTAATCTCAGCAGCTCCAAAGATACTTTCAGGATATCATGATACAAAATTTGTAATAGCACGGAAAAGGTGGAATGTATGACCAACTAAAAGCACAAGTTGACTATTTAGGAATAAGTAATAAAGTATATTTTACTCGGTCAACTTCCATATAAAGATTTATGCAAAATGTATAAATCAGCAGATGTTGCAGTATTTCCAAGTACATATGAACCATTTGGAGTTGTTGCAATAGAAGCAATGTATGCAGGAATTCCAACAGTTGTATCAGATATAGGCGGATTGAATGAAATAGTATCCCATGGAGTAGATGGAATGAAAAGCTACGCAGGAAATCCAAATTCAATTGCGGACTCAGTATTATCAGTACTTTACGACCACAGATTGGCAGATGATATATCAAAAAATGCAAAAGCAAAAGTAAAAAGTATATATAATTGGAATAAAATTGCTCAAGATACACATTTTATATATCAGAAGGCAATATGTCAAAGTGTAGCAGAAAGACAAAAACACCAAATGGAACAAGAAAGTGCAAGAAAAACAAAAAAAGCAAAAACAAAAGGAACACTTCTTACTTTCAGAGGCCGTGAGGCACTTGCATAAATTGGAGGATGATTATTATGAATGTATATGATACAGCAAACAAACTAGCACAAGAGCTTAAGACAAGTACAGAATATTTAGATTACAAAAAAATAAAAGAAGAATTAGATAGAAGTCCTGATGTAAAAGCTAAAATTAGAGAATTTGAAGAAAAGAGATATGAAGTACAACTTGAGGCTTTAAAAGGGGAAGAACAAGAAAAAACAAAGTTAGAAGAAATGCAAAAAATCTATATTGAACTAATGCAAAACGAGCTTGCTAAAACATATTTTGAAATAGAGCTAAAATTCAATGTATTAATAGCAGACGTAAATAAAATAATTGCAGAATCAGTTCAAGATGTGATAAAATAAAGTAAAGATTATCCCTCAAAAGAGAACTAAAACCTTTGAGGGATATTTAATTTGAAAGGAAGCATAGGCAAAATGAATAAAAAATGGCAATATACCCCAAGAGACAGAGAAACAGCAAAAAAAATATCAGAAAAATATAATATAAGTTTTATAACAGCACAAATAATTGCAAACAAAGGCTTAAAAGATGAGCAAATAAAAATATTTTTAGAACCAACAAGAGATAATTTCTATGATCCATTCTTACTACCAGATATGAAAAAAGCAGTAGATAGAATTATAAAAGCAATAGAAAATAAAGAGAAATTAATAATATTTGGAGATTATGATGTAGATGGGATTACAAGCACAACAGTTTTAAAAAAATTTTTAGAAGAAAGAGGTCTAGAAGTTGGATATTATATACCTAATAGATTAAAACAAGGTTATGGTTTAAATAAAGAAGCAATAAAGCAAATTTCAGAACAGGGATATACTTTAATGGTAACAGTGGATTGTGGGATTTCAGGCACTAATGATGTAGAATACGCAAATAGTCTTGGAATAGATACAATAATAACAGACCACCATGAGCCACTTGAAACTCTACCGAAGGGAGTTGCAGTAGTAGATCCTAAAATAGAAAATAGTAAATATCCATTTAGAGAACTTGCAGGAGTTGGAGTCGTATTTAAGTTAATTCAAGGGCTATCAATAAAACTTGGCTTAGATGCAAAAGAAAATCTAAAATATTTGGACTTAGTTTGTCTTGGGACAATATCAGATATAGTACCATTAGTAGATGAAAATAGAGTAATAACAAAGCTGGGACTAAAACTAATAGAAGTACACAAAAATCCAGGATTAAAATATCTAATAGACTCATGCGGATTTAAAAAGATAAATTCAGGAATGGTCTCATTCGGTATAGCACCAAGGATTAATGCTTGTGGAAGAATGGGGTTTGCAGAAGATGCTCTAAAATTATTTATAACAGAGAATCTAAAAGATATAATAGAATTAACAAGCAAACTTAATGAATATAATAAAGAAAGACAAGACACAGAAAAAGCAATACTAGAAGAAGCAATACAAGAAATAGAAAATAAAAAACTAAAAGAAAAAAATATCATAGTACTTTCAAAAGAAGGATGGCACCATGGAGTTATAGGAATAGTTTCTTCCAAAATAACAGATATGTATCTAAAACCTAGCATACTTCTATGTGAAGAAGATGGAATATGTAAAGGCTCAGGAAGAAGCATTTCAGGACTTGATTTGCATGAAGCATTAAATGCAGTAAGCAAAGATTTAGAAAAATATGGTGGGCATTCAATGGCTTGCCGGTGTTGCTTTAAAAAAAGGGAAATTAGAAGACTTTAGAAATGATATAAATGAATATATAGAAAAGCTAAATATTCAAGATATAAAACCAAGTTTAGATATAGACATGGAGGTTACTCTAAAAGAACTATCAATTGAAATAGTAAAAGAGCTATCAAAACTAGAGCCCTTTGGCGAAGCAAACGAAACTCCGATATTTCTAATTAAAAATTTAAAAATAGAATCAATAAGAGCAATAACAGAAGGAGCACATCTAAAATTAAGGCTAAGAGACGAAAATAATCAAATTGATGCAATCGGATTTCATTTAGGAGAATATGCAGAAGAATATAGGCTTCGGAGATAAAATTGATATAGTAGGAAATCTTGAAATTAATGCATATAATGGAATGGAAAGCATTCAAATGAATATAAAGGATTTAAGTAAATCTCTATAATCTTAAGGAAAAGAGGGGATAAAATTTGGAGGAGCAAAAGGAATTAACAATATATGATGTAATAAACACATTAAAGAGAAACAGAAAAAAAATCAATAGCAAGCTCATTTTAAAAGCATATACATTTGCAAAAACTAGACACGCAGACCAAAAAAGGTTATCAGGAGAAAGCTATATAATACACCCATTAAATGTAGCAAACATTTTATCAGAAATAAACTTAGATGATGAAACAATTTGCGCAGCTATTTTGCATGATGTTGTGGAAGATACA
>CARDEQ010000002.1:0-33929 GCA_948958005.1 uncultured Clostridia bacterium | reverse complement strand
AATCGGTTGTGACAATATAGGGTACTCAAACCATATATTTTTCAAAAAAGTGTGACATATGATTGACTAACCTTCAAAATGCGAGCTAGGTTTTTAGGTTTTTATATTGCTTTTTTGTCTAATATAGTATATAATATATAAATACTTTAGATATCGGAGGTTGACAAGATATGAATGAAAATAATGAATTAGAACAAGATGTAAACAAGCTAATGCAGGTTAGAAGAGAAAAACTAGCAGAATTAAATCAAAATGGAAAAAATCCTTTTGAAATAACAAAATTTAATAAAACTCATACAAGTAAAGAAGTAAAGGATAACTATGATGAATTAGAAGAAAAAGATGTAACAGTTGCAGGTAGAATAATGGCAAAGAGAATTATGGGAAAAGCATCTTTTTGTACAATTCAAGATAATGAAGGAAGGATACAGAGCTATGTGTCAACAAACGATTTAGGAGAGGAGAATTATAAAGAATTTAAAACCTATGATGTGGGAGATATAATCGGAATTACAGGATTTGTGTTTAAAACTAGAACAGAAGAAATTTCAGTTCATGCAAAAAGTATAACATTACTTTCGAAATCTCTTAGGCCACTCCCAGAGAAATTTCATGGTTTAAAAGATACAGACTTACGTTATAGACAAAGATATATAGATTTGATAGTAAATCCAGAAGTAAAGGATACATTTGTAAAAAGAAGTAAAATAATAAGTGAGATAAGAAGAGTATTAGACGAAAAAGGATATTTAGAAGTTGAGACTCCTATATTAAATACAATATCAGGAGGAGCAACAGCAAGGCCATTTATAACACATCACAATACTCTAGATTTAGATATGTATCTAAGGATTGCACCAGAATTAAATTTAAAGAGGCTAATTGTAGGTGGATATGATAAGGTATATGAAATAGGAAGAATATTCAGAAATGAAGGAATGGATATAAGACATAATCCTGAGTTTACTTCAATAGAGTTATATTCAGCATACGAGGACTATAATGACATGATGGATATAACAGAAGAAATCTTCAAAAGATGTGCAGAAAAAGTATGTGGTGGAACAAAAATAACATATCAAGGTATAGAAATAGATTTAGGTGCAAAATGGAAAAGAGTTACTATGATAGATAGTATAAAGGAGGCCTGTGGAGTTGATTTTAGTGAAATAGAGACAGATGAAAAGGCCGTAAAAATAGCAAAAGAAAAGGGAATAGAAATTCCAAAAGGAAAAGAAACAAGAGGACATATAATTAGCCTATTTTTTGATGAATTTGTAGAAAAGATTTTAATACAACCAACATTTATATATGATTACCCAATAGAAATTTCGCCACTTGCTAAAAAGAAAAAAGATGACCCAAGATTAGTAGAGAGATTTGAAGCCTTTATTGGTGGTCGTGAATATGGAAATGCATTTTCAGAATTAAATGATCCAATAGACCAATATGAAAGGTTTAAAGAAGAAATTAGAGCAAGAGAAAACGGAGACGACGAAGCAGGAATGATGGACGACGACTATATAGCAGCACTAGAAATAGGCTTGCCTCCAACAGGTGGACTAGGAATCGGAATAGACAGATTAATAATGCTACTAACAGATTCAAGCTCAATAAGAGATGTTCTACTTTTCCCTACAATGAAACCTCTTGTAAGTGATAGCAAATCAAAGAAAACTGAAAATACAGAGAAGGAAAATAGTACTAAATACGAAACAAAAATTAATAGAGAAGATGCAATAAAGCTATTAAAAAAATATAACAAAGAAGAATTTCATATAAGACATGCAATTACAGTTGAGCAAATTATGAGATATTTTGCAAGGAAGCATAATGAAAATGAGGACTTTTGGGGGTTAGCAGGATTACTTCATGACATAGATTATGAGATGTATCCAAACGAGCATTGTAAAAAAGCACCTGAGCTGCTAAAAGAAATCAATGCAAGCCAAGAGCTAATACATGCTGTGTGTAGTCATGGATATGGAATTTGTTCTGATATTGAGCCAGAATATAAAATGGAAAAAATATTATTTGGAGTAGACGAATTATCAGGGCTAATTTGGGCAGCAGCAAAAATGAGACCATCTAAAAGTACAAAAGACATGGAATTGCAAAGTTTAAAAAAGAAATATAAAGATAAAAAATTTGCAGGAGGCTGCTCAAGAGAAATAATTGCAAATGGTGCAGAATATTTGGGATGGGAATTAGACGAACTATTACAAAATACACTTGAAGCAATGAAGGAAGTAGAAGACGAGATACAAAAAAATGTAGAACAGTATATTTAATTGATTTTTAGAATAAAAGATAGAGGACTAAAATGGCAAAAATCCCTCAACTAGCATCGCTAATTGAGGGATTTTTACAACAAACCTATGAAAAATCCGAAAAATTATTTTCTTCATTTTTTTGCTCGTTCTCAAGCCAAGCACTCAATCCAATAACTGCCAATCTCAACTCCCTTTCTGTTGCAGGTTTAGTCACAATAAGTTGGACAAAATTTAGTAAGCCACATGCCTTAAAGAAAGTAAAAACTAAAAAAGTAATAAAGCATAGATAAATATTCATATCAAAAAGTAGAAATAATAAGCCAAGTATAAGAGATATCATGAATAAAACTATGTTGTTGGCTCCACAATATGTATGGAACCGTGAGTAGTGAGCAAGCTCCTCAATTGAAGGGATTCTATGTAAATTATTATATGCATGGGCTATCATATGCTCAGCGGCGTGAAATCTACGAAAATTAACATCAATATATGAATACGCTAAAAGGAACGAAATAATAATAATTAGGCTAAATAGCAACACAATTACTAAAAATTTTAGGTCGAGAAATCTAAAAAAAATATCTCTAATAAATAACAAAATTTTCTTATAAATGTTCATAAATATTGGTGAGTCAAACAATATAGGTGGAAGAACAAATATGAACATACACACTGTGAACATAATAGCCGATATTATATTTGCGCTTTCTATTTTTTCATCACTTTTCCCTTCTGATTTTTTTTCGTATTTCTGATGTATAATTTTTTCAGCTTCTTTTTTTGGTAACCATTCTGTTTTGATATTCTCATTTTCATCAATTGTGACCATTGTCGTATAGTTAGAATTGCTTGAAGAGTTGAATAGAATGCCATTGTAAAAAGAACGAGCGCTTTTTAATTCTTGCCGCATAGGAGGGCCTCCTTTAAGATTATATATATAATTATATACTGATTTACATAAAATGTCAAATACGCTTTAAGTAGAAACACTGTGAAATGTAAGAAATAAAAATATTGTATATTACAAATAATTGAAATTTTTATTAGAACATGATATAGTATATAGTGTAATCAGAAAATACACAAAGGAATAAAAGACTCAATTTTTTAATTATAAATTAAATAGGGGGTAATAGAAAGAGATGAAGAAAATTGATTTAGACCAAATTTGTGATAAATGGGAAGCAGAGAATAAACAAAGACAAATAGAAATATTTAAAAAAGTTATTGACGAATATAGCAAATTGTGCAATGTGGACTTTAGGAAAGAAAATAAATTAGCACATAATGATTATGAAGTTTTTGACTGTCTATTTCAATTGACAGTAGCACAGCCGCAATTTTTTGAAGAATTTCATAATATTTTAAATAAATATGGCTTTAATGATAAAACATATTTGGACTATTTGATAAAGAAGGTCACAAAGAACGCAAGTAATTTAAATGCTTTCATTAATGGACTAATTGATGTAGGAATGATAAATGAAATATATGATATAGAAAATCATTCTGTTAATATAGAATCTTTTTTAGGCAAATATAATTTCTTTTCTGCAAATGAATATTACATAGATAATAAAGAAGTTAAAGATTATATTCAAAACGGAAACTTAAATAGAAATTGCCATTTAAATACATTATTTCTACTTAAAGGCTTAAAAAAGGGAGAAGCTGTAACTGCTAAATGCTCTAGCATGTTTAATAATTTATATTATCATTCGTATTATAGATGTGATGGAATAATTTCTGATTTGAATATAAATTGCGTTATGCAGGAGAAAGATTATAATAAAATATATAATCCACAAATAATTTCAGTAGTAAATATCGATAATCTAGAAGAAAAACAAAATAAGGTAAAAAATGATTGTGAGAGTACATTAGTAGACTTATTAGAAATCGCAGTTTATGAAGAAATTTTAAATAAGAATACGCTTTAGGAGGCAAAGATGATTTTAGAAAATAAATTAAATATTACAGACCAATCAGAACTTGCAAGAGAAGAAGAAAGAATTAGTAAAACACGTGCAAAAGAAATGTTTGAAACAGAATATTTGAACACATTAGAGCCAGGAACATTTGAAACTCTGAAGAAAATTCACAAGTATTTATTCGGAGATATATATGAGTTTGCTGGAAATTTAAGAAAAGTAAATATAGCAAAAGGAAATTTTAGATTTACACCTCTTACTTATCTTGAGGAGGCAATTAAAAATATTGAGAAAATGCCACAAGAAACCTATGAAAACATAATAGAGAAATATGTAGAAATGAATATTGCACATCCATTTAGAGAGGGAAATGGCAGAAGCACGAGGATTTGGCTAGATTTAATTTTAAAGAAGCAGTTAAACTTAGTAGCCAATTGGAGTAAGATTGATAAATCAGATTATTTACTTGCAATCGAACGTAGTCCTATAAAGGATGTAGAAATAAAAGAATTATTAAAACAAAGCTTGACTGACAAGATAAATGATAGAGAGTTATACATGAAAGGGATAGATAATAGCTATTTATATGAAGGCTATTTATCATTTAAGACAGACGAATTGTAGATTAAAATTTATGATTACAAAAGATTGAAATATTTTCAAAATATGATATAATGGAAATATTAAAGAGAAAAAGGAGAATTAAGCCTATGTTCTTTCAGGATAAAAGAGTATTATACTTAATACTTGCAATATTTATTATAACAGGAATAATGGGGATGACACAAGCACGGATTGGTAAGCTTACTTTTAACATTACCAGCAGTATTAATTGCAATAACCTTCCATGAATTTGCCCATGGATTTGCAGCAGATAGACTTGGAGATGATACTCCAAGAATGCAAAACAGACTTAACTTAAACCCTCTTAGTCATATAGACCCAGTGGGATTTGTATTACTAATGTTTGCAGGCTTTGGATGGGGAAAACCTGTACAAATAAATCCTAGAAATTTTGATAGAAAATATTCGATGGAAGCTGGAGAAGCAATTGTCGCTTTTGCAGGACCGCTCATGAACTTTGCACTTGCAATTATTTTCACTTTAATATATGCTGCAATGTATAAATTTGCATATACATTTATAATAGCAGGAACAGGAAGAATTATTTGGCAGCTAGTACGGAAACGTTATATGGGTAAATATTGGTCTTGGAGTATTTAATCTAATCCCACTTCCACCACTTGATGGTTCAAAAATACTTGTAAAGTTTTTACCATATAATGCAAAACAATTCTTACGCGATAAAGAAAGCTTATTTTATATAATATTTTTAGTCATATGGATATCAGGTCTTGCAGGTATGATAATAACACCAGCACTTAATTTCTTATTTGACGGAATGGTAGGTATTGCAAGATTTATATTTAGAATATAGTTCTAAGAAAGGATGTAAAATTGAAGGATATAGTAATTTTAGGAATTGAAACGAGCTGTGACGAAACCTCTGCCGCAATTGTGAAAAATGGGCGAGAGGTTCTTTCTAATGTTATAAACTCACAAATAAATATTCATGAAAAATTCGGAGGGGTAGTTCCTGAAATTGCCTCTCGCAATCACATAGACGCAATTTCAATAGTTGTTAAAGAGGCATTAGAAAAAGCTAACATGAGCCTTTTAGACATAGACGCAGTTGCCTGTACCTATGGCCCAGGACTTGTACGGAGCATTGCTTGTAGGAGTTCGGATATGCAAAAGCATTAAGCTATGCATTAAAAAAGCCACTTATTCGGAGTAAACCATATAGAAGGGCATATAGCTGCAAATTATATAAATTTTAAAGAATTAGAGCCAGAATTTTTATGCCTAATAATCTCAGGTGGACACACATATTTAGTCAAAATAGAAGATTATACAAAATTTGAGATATTAGGAAAAACAAAGGATGATGCAATAGGAGAAGCCTTTGACAAGGTTGCAAGAATTATGGAGTTAAAATACCCACGGAGGACCTAAAATAGACAAGCTAGCAAAATTGCGGAGAGGCAAATATTGAACTTCCAAAAACACATCTAGACGGTCTAAATTTTAGTTTTAGTGGAATTAAGACAGCAGTAATAAACACCAACCACAACAAAAAAGATATAAAAAAAGAGGATTTATGTGCAAGCTTCCAAGAGGCTGTAACAGATATGCTACTTCATAATACAGAAAAAGCATTAGAATTAACAAAATTAGAAAAATTAGCACTGGCAGGAGGAGTTTCAGCAAATTCTTATATAAGAGAAAAATTCCTAGAACTAGGTAAAAAGAGGGGGATAAAAGTATACTTCCCAGAGATTGGACTTTGCACAGACAATGCAGCAATGATTGCAAGTGCAGGATATTATGATTTCTTAGCTGGGAAAACCTCAGATTTATCACTAAATGCAGTGCCTAATTTAAAGATAGGAGAATAAAATGAGCATATATGCCATAGCAGACCTGCATTTGTCTTTCGAAAATCCAAAACCAATGGATATATTCGGAGACAATTGGATAGACCATGAAAATAAAATAAAAACAGCTTGGATAGAAAAAGTAACCAAAGACGATACAGTCTTACTTCCAGGTGACTTTTCATGGGCGATGTCGCTAAAAGAAGCATACAAAGACTTTGAATTTTTAAATTCACTCCCACGGCAGAAAAATCCTGCTAAAAGGAAACCATGATTACTGGTGGAATAGTTTATCAAAACTAAAAGAATACATAAAAGAAAAAGAATTTACAAATATATACTTTCTCCATAATAATAGTTATGAGGTAGAAAATAAGATAATTGCAGGAACTAGAGGTTGGGCACTTTTTGGGGAAGTAGCAGAGGAAAAAATCATAAACAGGGAGCTTATGAGGCTAGAATTATCAATAAATGAAGGGATAAAAAACTTTGGAGAAAACAAAGAAATATTAGTATGCCTCCATTATCCGCCGACAGGCAAAGAAATTTTAGAAAACTCAGAATTTATAAAAATAATGCAAAAGTATAATGTCAAAAAATGCTTATATGGTCATCTGCATGGAGAAGCAAAGTCAGAATGCATAGAAGGAGATATTGGTGGGATAGAGTTAAAGCTTATTAGTGCAGACTATTTAGATTTTAAACTCTATAAGGTAAATTAGAGGAGGAAAAAAAGCATTAAAGGTAAAATTATTAAAAATATATCAAATACATACATTCTAAAATCAGAAAACCAAGAATTTGAAGCAGTAGCACGTGGCAGGCTTAAAATTTCTGATATAAAGCCAGTAGTAGGAGATAATGTAGAATTTGAAATAATAGAAGAAGGAAAAGCGGTTATAAATGAAATTTTAGATAGAAGTAGTTATCTAAAAAGGCCAAAAGTAAGTAATATTTCACAAGTTATATTTGTGGTAGCACCTAGGATGCCAGCATTAAATTCACTAGTATTAGACAAGGAGCTTTGCTTTGCAGAGCATATCAGAATTAATCCAGTAATAGTTATAAACAAAATAGATTTAGACGAGAAAAAAACAAATGAGATATTTGAGATATACACAAAAGCAGGATTTAAAGTTATAAAAATGCAAGCTGAAAAAGGAGAGGGCATAAGTCATTTGAAAGAAGTTTTAAAAAGCAATACAAGTGTACTTGCAGGAGAATCTGGGGTTCGGTAAATCCACAATCACAAACAAAATTTTAAATAAGGAAATAGCAGAAACAGGTGATATAAGCAAAAAAAACAAAAGAGGAAAAAATACAACAACAGATATAAGCCTATATGAGGTAGAAAAGAATACATTTTTGCTAGATACTCCGGGCTTTCAAACGATAGATATAGAGGAGATAGAAAGTAAAGAATTAGATAAATTGTACCCAGAATTTAGAAAACATATAGAGACTTGTGAATTTGTACGGCTGCACACATATAAAAGAAGAAAAATGTGGTATAAAAATGGCATTAGAAAATGGTGAAATTCGGAAAATCTAGATATGAAAATTATATAAAAATATATAATAAATTAAAATATGAGGAGGAAAACAAATGGTAGAAATATCAACTTCAATATTAAATGTAGAAAGAGAAAATGCAAGTAAAATTTTTTATGGACTAGAAATTGCAAAAACAGACTATTTCCATATAGATGTAATGGATGGAAAGTTTGTACCAAAAGATACGACAGAATTAATGAAGGAATATACAAATACAGTAAAACAAATCTCGAATATTCCACTTGATGTACACTTTATGGTAGAAAATGTAAAAGAATTTATAGATGAATATGCAGGCTTTAAACCTAATATCATAACCTTTCATATAGAGGCGACAAATTCAAAGGAGGAAGTAAAAGAGCTTATAGATTACATCAAAGAAACAGGTGCAAAAGTAGGAATTTCAGTAAAGCCAAATACAAAAATAGAAGAAATATATGAATTTTTGCCATATATACATATGTGCCTAATTATGACAGTAGAACCCGGATTAGGAGGACAAAAGCTTATACCTGAAACTTTAGAAAAAGTGAGCAAATTAAGAAGATATATAAACGAAAACAAACTTGATTTAGATATAGAAGTAGACGGAGGAATAAAGCCAGAAAACATAGCCATAGCAAAAGAGGCAGGAGCAAATATATTTGTTGCAGGAACAGCAATAGTAAACAGTGAAAATATGGAAGCAACAATAGAAACAATGAGAAACTAGAGAGAAAGGATAATTATGCTAGAATTAGAAGGTGAAATCGAAACAATAATATATTGTAATGAGACAAATTCTTATACAGTTGCGGTAATGAATACAGAGGACGAAAGTATCACAATTGTGGGATTTTTGCCATTTGTAAATATAGGAGATAGTCTAAAAGTAACTCGGAGAATTTGTAACACATAAAGATTATGGAGAACAATTTAGTGTAAAGACCTTCAAAAAAGAAATGCCTAAAACACTAGATGCATTAGAAAGATATTTAGGTGGAGGAAGCATAAAATGGGTAGGACCAAAGACCGCAGAAAAAATTATAAAAACCTTTGGAGACGAAACAATTTATGTTTTAGAAAAAGAGCCAGATAGGCTAACAAACATAAAAGGAATTACAAAAGAAAAAGCAATAGATATATCAGAAAGCTTCATACAAAACAAAGAAGTATGGAAAATAGTTGGATTTCTAGAGGAGATAGGAATTTCAACAAGCTATGCAAAAAAAGTATATGAACTATATGGAGTAAATGCAGTAGAAGAGATAAAGAAAGATCCATATAAGCTTATAGATGTTGTAAGAGGAATAAGCTTTAAAACAATAGACGAAGCTGCTCTAAGAATTGGAGTAAATCAAGATGATGAACAAAGAATTATTTATGGAATAAAATATGGACTTTTACTTGCAACCTACAATGGACATACTTGTGTTATAAAAGACAATCTATTAGACTTTGCAGAAAGCTTACTTCAAATATCAAGAAGCACAATAGATATATTTTTAAACCAGTTAAAAGTAAAAGGCACAATCGTTATTGAAGAAAGAGAAGAAGAAAACTTTATATATTTAAGAGAATTTTATGAGGCAGAAATGTTCATTGCAGCAAAACTAATAAAACTTGATAATGTAAAAAATAGAAAAAGAATCACAAACATAGAAGAAAAGCTAGAAAAGCAAGAAGGAGAAAATAAAATAGAATTATCAGACAAGCAAAAAGAAGCGATTTATTCAATAAATCAGAACAATGTATGTGTAATCACAGGAGGACCAGGAACAGGAAAAACAACAATTATAAAAACAATAATAGACTTATATAAAAAGGAAGCTAAAAAAGTGGTGCTATGTGCACCAACTCGGACGTGCAGCTAAGAAAATGACAGAAACAACAGGAGAAATTGCAATGACGCTTCACAGACTGCTCCAAATAACAAAAATAAATGATGCAAACTACATAAACGAAGATTTGAATATAGAGCCAATAGATGCAGATGTAATAATTGTAGACGAGGTTTCAATGATAGACTTAGCACTAATGAAATATCTATTAACAGCAGTTTATGAAGGAACAAAACTTGTATTAGTTGGAGATGTAGACCAGCTTCCATCAGTTGGGCCACGGAAGTATTTTAAAATGCATAATCGCATCAGAAAGAATTACAGTAATAACCCTAGATAAAATCTTTAGACAAGCTGCCGAATCTAAAATAATACTGAATGCACATCGAATAAATTCAGGAGAAAGCTTTGTGCAGGATAATGAACGGAGAATTAAAAAAGGACTTCTTCTTTGTAGAAGAAGGAAACCAAGAAAGAATAATGCAATTTGTACTTTCCTTGTACAAAAATGGTCTTAAAAAATTTGAAGGTTACGAAAATTTCAAAAGCATACAGATAATCACACCAAGTAAAAAAGGGATAGTTCGGAACAAAAGAAATAAACAAAAAAATACAAGAGCTTGTAAATCCAAACAATGGAAAAATAAAAGAGAAACAAGTACGGCGGAACGGTCTTTAGAGAAGGAGACAGCATAATGCAAATGAAAAACAACTATGACATAGAATGGGAGCAAGCTGGAGAACTAGGAAATGGCATCTTCAACGGAGAAATGGGAAAAATTACAAAAATTAGTAGCATAACAGAAACAATAGAAGCATGCTTTGACCGGAAAAACAGCCAGATACAGTTTCCAAGAGTTAGACCAAATAGAACACTCATATGCAATAACAGTCCACAAATCACAAGGAAGCGAATTTGACGTAGTAATACTCCCAGTAGTAAGATCAGCTCCAATGCTACTAACAAGAAACCTACTCTACACAGGAGTAACAAGAGCAAAAAAACTACTAATCCTAGTAGGAAGCAAAGACATAATCACCTTCATGATAAAAAACACAGACGCAAAAGTAAGAAACACAGGACTAGAACACAAATTAATGTCAATGGGGACGGGGCATTTTGACACAAATTGTTAGATATAAAACTTAGGCAGGAATTTAAAACAGGGGGCAGAAAGGATAAAAAATGCTAGAGGAAATCTTAAATATGTTATTCCCACCTACTTGTGGATTTTGCGGAGAATTAGACAAGGAATACTTTTGTGAAAACTGCAAGAAAAAGCTAGAAAAACAGATTAGTTCAAAAATACATAGACCAGAAGGAAAATACTTTGATAAACAAATTGCAATTTTTTCATATGACGGAATTACAAGAGAAGAAATTTTAAAATACAAATTTAAACGGCAAATCATATATGTATAAAACTTTTGCAAAAATTATATTAAATAATAAAAAAATATGCGACATTTTAAAAACTTGTGGTATAATTATTAATGTACCAATTCATAAAAAAAGAAAAAAACAAAGAGGATATGACCAAAGCGAGCTTATCGCAAGAGAAATTGCAAGAAATATAAAGGGCTTAAAATATGTAAAGGTGCTAAAGAAAATAAAAAACAATCCAAAACAAAGCTTGCAATCCAAAGAAAAACGCATGGAGAATGTAAAAAATGCATACGAACTTACAAATAAACAAATAATACATAATAAAAGGATAATTCTCTTTGATGATGTATATACTTCTCGGTGCAACAACCAATGAATGTGCAAGAATATTAAAAGAGAATCACGTAAGAGAAATAATAGTTTTAACGTTAGCAGGATAAATACGCTATAATTAAAAACAAATGGAGGAACAGATGGAAGAATTAGTTGAAAGTATATTAGATTATGTAAGAGCAGACTATACAGATTATGCAGTCATGATTAATGGAGAATGGGGAAGCGGAAAAACCTATTTTTGGAACAATAAAGTAAGAAACAAAATAGAATCCATGAAATTAAATCGGTCAATCCTATACAACAATATATATGTCATTGTATCGGAATTTCAAATCTTGAAGAAATCAGTAAAAAAATATTCATAGAAACCACCCAATTAATGGATAAAAACCTAAAAAAATATATGGAAACAAATGGCGTAGATAAAATTCCAGAGTATGCAAAAACTGGAATAGATATGGCCAATCTTTTTGGTGTCACACAAAATGGCGATAGAGTAAATTATTCAGACTTTTTTTCAACAGAAGATAAAGTTCTATGTTTTGACGACTTAGAAAGAGCAAATGTAGATGTTATTGATATCTTAGGATATATAAACAATTTCGTAGAGCATGATCATATAAAAACAATAATAATTTGTAATGAAAAAGAATTATCAACAAAATTAAAAAGCACAAATCTAGAAATGAAAACCTTTATAGCAACATACATCCTAGACAAAGAAAATGATTTAACACAAGTAACAGATAAACCAATGGTAGAGAAAATCCAAGACAAAATTGAGTATGTGTTTGATAAAGCAAATGACTATGAGAGAATAAAAGAAAAATTAATAGGGGAAACCTTTGAGTATCAACCAAAATTTGATTATATAATAAATCGGATTGCTAATGAGATATGAATCAAATCCAGATTTGATAAGATTTTTAAGAGAATCAACAGGCTTGATAATAACCACCTTTAATAAGAGTGGGACAAGAAACCTAAGAATTTTGAAGCATGCATTAAATGACTTTAAAAAAGTCTACGAAATGGTAAACAAGAATTATCCAAACACAAATCATAGAGTACTACAAACAATGCTAATATTCACAATAGCAGTATCTTTTGAAATTAAAGCAGGAAAGATAACAAAGGACAAGTTCATAAATATAGCAAATAATGAAGAATATAAATCAATCTTAGTTTCTTCTAGGGTACTTATGGATAATAGGCAATTTTATATCAAGGAATTTGATAACACATATTACTATAACTTCAAATCAGAATATAGATTTTTCAAATTCATAGAAATATATGTTAGAACAAGAATATTTGACATGAAAACTTTCAAAAAAGATATGGAAATGATAATAAATACAGTAGACACCTCAAACTTGCCAGGCTATAAGAGGCTTCTTACAGAAGAATATTGGAAAATAAGTGATGAGGAATTTGATGCAATAATCAATGAGATTTTAGAAGATGTTAGAACAGGGAAAACTAGCTTGATAGAAAATGTCAAACTATTTATATATTTTGATTATTTGATAAATAAAGGTCTTATAAAACACAGTATGCGTGATGTAAAGGGGACTTTTGTAAATGGAATGAATATATCTTCATTAGTTTCAAGCTATTGTGATAATGTAGAGGATGAATTAGACACCATAGGAATTGGAGAGCCTTCTCAAGATGTAGAGGACATTTTAAGGCATTTCTATAATTTAAATTCTAAATTAAAAGATAGAATGTATATAGAAATGGCAGATAGTATATTCAAGTGTATACCAATGAAGATGGAGGTATTCTATGAGAGATTTGATAAAGAATGTATGAATATACCAATATTTAAGTATTATGATGTATATCAAACCTTCCAAAGACTTTCTTGTGCAAGCAATGAAGACATTGTAACAATAAAGGAAAAATTGGTAAACAGAGCCGAGTTATTTCCAAAAGAGATAGAGCCAGAAATGAGAAATATCAGACAATTAAAGCAAATTATAGATGAATATGCACAAGACAAGGAAAATAGTATAAAACTTGTTATGCTTAAAGATTTTTCAAACGACTTAGGCAAAATACTTGCAAAATATGAATAAAAAATAAAAAAATGGCAAATGAATAATCACGAGAGTGATGGAAATGTTAAAGAAAATAATAATTGGAATTTTAGCTGGAATAGTTACAGGACTCTTCGGTTCAGGAGGAGGAATGATACTCGTTCCAGCTTTTACTTATATCCTAAAGCTTGGTGAAAAGGAATCAAGAGCAACATCTGTTTTTTGCATACTTCCAATGGTATGTGCAAGCTCAGTGTTTTACCTCAAATCTTCATACATTGATTTTAATTTAAGTATTATGTGTGCAATCCGGAGGGACAATCCGGTCGGATTTTTCGGAGCAAAGCTACTTCAAAAATTGCCAGATAAATGGCTTAAAATATTTTTTACAATATTTTTAATATATGTAGGAATTAAGCTTATAGTACAAAGCTAGGAGGAGTAAGTATGGCAAATATATTAATTGGAATAATATCAGGTCTAGTATCAGGGATGGGAATGGGAGGACGGAACAATCTTAATTTTATGCCTATCTCTATTTATGGGAATAGACCAGCACACAGCCCAAGGAGCAAATCTTGTATTTTTCGTTCCAACATCAATAGTTTCAATAATTACAAACATAAAACAAAAATTAATTAAATGGAAAACAGCACTAGTTGTCGCACGGATGTGGAATAGTACGGTGCCATAATAGGCGCAAAAATCTCAATAGGATTAGACACAAAAGTGTTAAAAACTTGTTTTGGCATATTCTTATTAATAATAGCAGTAGTAGAAATTTTTACACTCCTTAGAAAGAACAAACTAAAATAAAAATATTGTATAGATTTCCTTAAAATTGTTATACTACTATATAAAGTATTAGAATTTAAGGAGGAAAATTATTATGAAATTTGTTAAAGGTATGGTAATTGGGGCTGTCGGAGCAGCAGGAATAGCGATGATGTACTTTGAAAGCAATAACAAAATGAAGAGACAATTGATGAAGAAGGGTAAACAAATGGCTAAAAAGATTGGGATTATTTAATTTATTCTGATTTTTTCTAAGTTTGAAGGTAAGAGTGGTATATATTATTTTTACTACTCTTACCTTCAAATGTTTGAGAAAGAGATTGGGTTAAATAATCTAAATTTTTTTAAAATATATTATTAAAAAACTAGTTTGAAGCTAGGCAATAAATTAAAATAACAAGAATAAAAGAAAAAGGGAAATACCTTGTTTTTTCTTTTGTTGTATGCTACAATTGTGAATATAATCTTTTAATGAAAGGAGCGTTCTATGGGTTATTGGAGTAAAGATATTAACGAAATAGAAAAAGAGTTTGAAACTGATTTGAAAAATGGTCTAAATTCAGAAAAAATAAATGATAAAAGAGGAACATTTCGGATTTAATGAGATTGAAGAAAAAAAGAAGGATAGCATTTTAGTTAAATTTTTAAGGCAATTCAAGGATTTTATGATAATTGTTTTGATAATAGCAGCAATTGTATCTGGATATGTTGGAATTAAAGAGGGAGAAGGAATTACAGATTCAATTATCATTATGATAGTAGTTGTTATGAATGCTATTATTGGTGTTGTTCAAGAAAGTAAGGCAGAGAAGTCTTTAGAAGCACTTCAAAAAATGAGTGCTCATGTAACTAAAGTAGTTCGTAATGGAAGTGTGCAAGTAATTCCTGCTAGAGAACTAATTTCAGGAGATATTGTTATTCTTGAAACAGGAGATTATGTTCCTGCTGATTTAAGGCTAATTGAAGCGCAGAACTTAAAGCTTCAAGAGGCTG
Organism: uncultured Clostridia bacterium; assembly: GCA_948958005.1. Lineage (GTDB taxonomy): Bacteria > Bacillota > Clostridia > TANB77 > CAG-508 > JAAWPK01. The sequence continues at coordinate 18,357 of CARDEQ010000002.1, read as the reverse complement.
CACTTACTCGGAGAATCTTTACCAATAGAAAAAAGTATAGATATAATAAGGGACGAAAATATTGGTCTTGGAGATAGAAAAAATATGGCCTTTTCTTCTAGTATGGTAACATATGGAAGGGGAAAAGGTGTTGTAGTTTGCATAGGAATGAAAACAGAAGTGGGAAAAATTGCAGATATGATAAACCAAGTAGAAGATGGAGAGACACCACTTCAAAGGAGACTTAATAGTCTAGGAAAAACGCTCGGAATTGCTTGCTTAGTTATATGCTTAGTTATATTTTTAATAGGAATTGCATATGGAAAAGATGCAATTGATATGTTTATGACAGCTGTTAGTTTAGCTGTTGCAGCTATTCCAGAAGGGCTTGCAGCAGTTTCGACTATTGTGCTTGCAATTGGAATGCAAAGGATGGCTAAGAAAAATGCTATTGTCAAGAAGCTTCCAGCAGTTGAAACTCTAGGAAGTGCATCTGTTATTTGTTCTGATAAGACAGGAACTCTTACACAAAATAAAATGACTGTAAAAAAAGTATTTTATAATGGAAAGCTATATGATATAGAGAAAGCAGAAAAGACAGAATTACTTGAGAAGCTAGTATATGCAAATATGCTTTGTAATGATACAAAAATTACAGAGAACCGGAGAACTAGCAGGAGACCCAACAGAAACAGCTTTAACAGATATGGGATTTTCACTTAGATATGGAAAAGATATAATTGAGAATAATGAAAGAAAAGAAGAATTACCTTTTGACTCAGAAAGAAAGCTTATGACAACAGTCAATGAGGTTCGGAGGCAAATATATTGCATATACAAAAGGTGGAGTAGACGAGGTTTTAGCTAGATGTGTTAGCATTGAGGTTGATGAAGGAATTAAAACAGACTTAGATAATTATACAAAAGAAATATATAAACAAAACGAAGAAATGGCAAGAAATGCTCTTAGAGTATTAGCTTGTGGATATAAGGTACTAGATAAAATTCCAAGCCATGAAGAAATGAAGGATATCGAGAATAATCTTATATTTATTGGTATGTGTGGAATGATAGACCCTCCAAGAGTTGAAGTCAAATCAGCAATTGAAAAATGCAAAAGTGCAGGAATAAAGACGGTAATGATTACAGGAGACCATAAAATTACTGCTATGGCAATTGCAAAGGAGCTTGGAATATTAGAAAATGAGGAGGAGGCATTAACTGGTAGTGATTTAGAACAAATGACAGATGAAAAGCTTACAGAAAATGTTAGAAAATATAGTGTATATGCGAGAGTTTCACCGGAGCATAAGGTTAGAATAGTAAAGGCTTGGAAAGCGAATGGGGAAATTGTAGCAATGACAGGAGATGGCGTAAATGATGCGCCAGCATTAAAGACAGCAGATATTGGATGTGCAATGGGAAAAGTGCGGAACTGACGTTGCAAAAGAGGCAGCTGATGTAATCCTTACAGATGACAATTTTGCAACCATAGAAGCAGCAGTAGAAGAAGGTAGAAGAATATATGATAATATATTAAAAGTGATACAATTTCTATTATCTAGCAATATAGGAGAGGTTGTAGTATTATTTTTATCAGTAATGCTAACACCTGTTTTTGCAAGCTGGTTTGGAATAAGTGATGTATCAGGACTTACGCCGTTACTTGCAGTGCATATACTTTGGATAAACCTAGTTACAGACTCACTTCCAGCACTTGCACTTGCAGTTGATCCAAAGGCGGAGAATATAATGCAAAGGCCACCAAGAAAAAATTCAAAAAGCATGTTTACTGGGGGAATGGTGTATAGAGTAGTATATCAGGGAGTTATGATAGGCTTAATTACATTACTTGCATTTATAGTTCGGACTTGCATCTACTCAAGGATTACCAGATGAAGAAAGAATAAAGATAGCACAAACAATGGCATTTACTGTACTTGCATTATCAGAGCTTGTGCATGTATTTAATATTAGAAATAATGAAAAATCAATATTTAAAACAGGAGTATTCAATAATACTAAATTAATTTTAGCAATAGTATTATCAGCTATCTTAGTTTTAGCAATATTATTAATACCAGTTTTAAGAGATATTTTTGGTATTGCAGTATTACCAAAGGAAAATATATTTGAAGTAATAGTTTTAGTGCTTTCTCCATTGATAATAGTAGAAATACTCAAGTTATTTAAAATAAACACATTTAAAAATGAAAAATAAAAGGGGAATAAAATGGAAGAGGATAAAAAAGAAGGAGTAGTAATAAAAGAAGAAGATATAAAAAACGTTCGGTCTAATAAAAGTAGAAAAAGCAAATAAGGATAGTATAAATAAAGCCCTTATATTTATTACACTTGCAATAGTAGTAATTGTAAGCTCTTCCATTGCAGGAGTGCTGATTGCAAGCTCAGCAAATAATGTAAAGGAAGCAGCTTTAGATAAAGAACCAGAGCCAACACCAGAGCCAACACCTACACTGCCAATTCCAGTGTATTCAGAGGAGGCAAAAGAAAGGCTTAAAAATATATATCAGCAGTCTAAAAAGGAAGTAGATGGGGAAGAAGTTGAAGAAAAAATTGCATATTTAACTTTTGACGATGGGCCATCTTCAAGTGTAACACCGCAAATATTAGAAATACTAAAAAGAGAAGAAGTGAAAGCAACTTTCTTTGTGTTAGGAAGTAGAGTAGAATTGTATCCAGAGCTTGTAAAGCAAGCCTATGAAGAGGGACACTATATTGCAAATCATGGGTATTCACATAACTATAAGGATATATATTCATCTACACAGGCAGTGTTAGATGAATATAATCGAACAGAGGAGAAAATAAAATCAGCATTAGGAAATGAAAATTATTCAAGCTACATTTTTAGATTTCCAGGAGGAAGTGAAGGAGGAAAATATAAAAATCTAAAAAATGAAGCAAAAGGATTACTAGAAGATAATGATGTATTATATATAAACTGGAACTGCCTAACAAACGATTCAGTAGGAAAGCCAACATATGAAAGTTTAATAAAAGATTTTAAACTTACACAAAAACGGGAAAAATAAAATTGTAGTTTTAATGCATGATACAGGTGCAAAACAACTTACGGCAGACTCACTTCCTGAAATAATTGCTTATTTAAAAGAACAAGGGTATATTTTTAAAAACTTTTATGATATAATGTATTAAAATTAAAAAGGAGGTACAAAAAATGGCATTAGTAACAACAAAGGAAATGTTTGAAAAATCAATGAAAGAACATTTTGCAATTGGGGCATTTAATATTAACAATATGGAATTAATTCAAGGCATAATAGATGCTGCAAAGGAGGAAAATTCACCAGTAATTCTTCAAGCATCATCTAGTGCAATCAAGTATGCAAGAATGAACTATTTAATGAAAATGGTTGAAGCAGCAGTAGAGGAGTCTGAAATTCCAATTGCCATACACTTAGACCATGGACCAGACTTTGAAACCTGCAAAATGTGTATAGATGCAGGCTTTACGTCTGTAATGATAGATGGATCAAAATATGATTTTGAGGAGAATGTAAGAATAACAAAACAAGTTGTAGACTATGCACATGAAAAAGGAGTTGTAGTAGAAGCAGAGCTTGGAAAACTTGCGGGGATAGAAGATGACGTAAATGTAGCAGAAGAAGATAGCATGTTTACAGACCCTGACCAAGCAAAGGAATTTGTAGAAAGAACAGGATGTGACTCACTTGCAATAGCAATAGGAACAAGTCATGGAGCATACAAATTCAAAGGTGAGGCAAAATTAAGATATGATATATTACAAAAAATAAAAGAGAAATTACCAAACACACCAATAGTATTACATGGAGCATCAACAGTAATACCAGAATTAGTAGAAACTTGCAATAAATATGGAGGAGACATTCCAGGAGCAAAAGGAGTCCCAGACGAAATGCTACATGAAGCAAGCATAAAAGGAGTATCAAAAATAAATGTAGATACAGACCTAAGACTTGCAATGACATCAGAAATAAGAAGGATATTTGCAGAAGAACCATCAGCATTTGACCCAAGAAAATATCTAACTCCAGCAAGAGAAAAAATAAAAGAAACAGTAAAACACAAAATAAAAAACGTATTCGGCTCAAGCAACAAGGCTTAAGAAAAAGACAAGAAAAAGACAAAGGGACGGAGCTTTTGTCTTAACAAAAAAACAGCGGACAGGGAGAAACCCTGCCCGCTGTTAAAGGATTAATTATTATAACACAATTCACATAAAAAATCAAATTTTACCCTTCATAGCTCTTTCAATACGTCTTTCAGACTCCTTTTTAGCCATATCTTGCCTCTTATCGTAGAGTTTTTTACCCTTACCTATACCAAGCTCTACTTTAACAAAACTTCGCTTAAAATACAAACTGATAGGAATAAGAGAATACCCCTTCTGCTGAATCATACCGAATAAGTTTATTTATTTCTCTCTTATTCAAAAGAAGCTTACGTGTACGAAGAGGGTCTTTATTTTGAATATTTCCCTGCTCATAATGCGCAATATGCATATTATATATGTACGCTTCTCCATTCTTAACGGAAGCATAACTATCCTTCAAATTAACTTTCCCGATTTCTAATAGATTTAATCTCAGTCCCAGACAAAACAATCCCAGCTTCAATTGTATCTAAGATTTCATAATTATGTCTAGCAACAGGATTCTTAGCAATAAAGCTCATAAGTAACTCACCCTCCAAAAATATTATAGTACAAAAGCTATCAAAAGTAAAGCAAAGAATAGAAAGAGTAAAAAATGATAAAATAATATTAAAAAATAAAAAACTAAAACAATAGTATAAGTGAAGATAAAAAGGGGAAGCATTAATCAACATATTCCCCTTTTTACCTTCACCGGACTAAAGGTCAGAAGTAATATTAATATCTATCGCCATGAGTAGTTTGTCTTCCATAATACCAAACAAGAGCAATAATTATAGCCCCAGTAACTCCAAGAATAATCCAAACCATAGCATCGTTTAATCCAGAATTTGTATTGTTTGCCGAAGTTCTTGTAGCAGTATAACCTCTATCACCTGCATTTGTCACATCATTAACAGTGTTTTTTGCAGCTTCTCCCACATTTCTTGCACCATTACCTATATCACGTGCCATATTTTCTACTCCATTTTTTGCACCCTCCATTGCACGACCAGCATCACCAGCCATGTTTTGAACACCATTTTTTATATTATTTAAAGTATTTTCAGCACCATTTTCGGCAAATACTGGAATACATAGAAAAGTCATAGCGCAAAAGATAAAGAATGTTATTAAAGATTTCTTAGTCATTTTTTTATCTCCTCTCTAAAAAATTAAAAACTTTGTCTAAACAATATATATTTTGTATTAAAAGATAAAAAATATGCATAAAACAATATAAAAAAGGAATGACATAAAATTCATTCCACGCTTTATATAGTAAGAATTTTAAACATAAAAACAGTAAAAAATTCCATCAAAGTATTTATTTTCAAAAATTAACGCAAACGTATCAAAATTGCAATTGCAAAAAGTATTAAAAGCACACCAATAACAATTAGTATAATATTTAGAATATCTGAAAATCCTAAAGTAGAAGAACTAAGTGCAGCTGATGACCCAGCATTAGAAGATAAATTTCCAGATGCTCCAGTAGTGCTAGTATTAGCAGTAGGATTAGCACCATAAACCGTGCTATCGGTATCTTCATTAGTGTTTGTATTAGTATTATCAGTATTGTTATTTGCATTATTATTAGTAGCATTAGTATTATTGCCAACAGCAGAATTATTAGAATTTTTATTAGACAAATTCATATCAATACCTGACGCGTAAGAAAATGTACTTGCTAAAACAATAACAGCAAATAAAATAATTGAAAACTTTATAACTCTAGACATATTAATAAAACCTCCATAAAATATCATAAGTAAATATTTGTATACAAAGATATTTTATAGTATTTTAAAGAGAATGTCAATCATAAAATCAAATAAAACTGACTCATAGATTAATCAATTAAAAATAAAATAAAAAGAAGTGCTAAATTTCTATAAAAATTATTGATTTATCAAACTAATTAATGTATAATAAGACCATAGATGTAAAAAGATAGGAGAGATAATTATGAACATTAAAATAACAGGAAAAGATTTAAAAGCAACAGATGCAATAAAGGATTATGTAGAGAAAAAATTAGAGAGGATACAAAAATACTTCGAAGGCGATTTTGATGTAAATGTTACAATTAGAACAGAAAAAGATATGCAAATTGCAGAAATGCATGTTATCACAAAAACAAATACATATAGAGCAGTTACAGAGCATAGAGACTTATATGCCTCAATAGATAAAGATATAGATATATTAGAAGGTCAAATCAGAAAAGCAAAAACAAAAAGAGATAGAATAAATAAAGAGGAATCTATAAAACTAAAGGAAACAACACTTGCTAAAGGAGAGGAAAAGGAAATAACAGATGAAATTTTAAAAACAATATATTATGATATAAAACCAATAGCACCAGAGGACGCAAAATTAAAACTAGAGGATATGAGAGGAAACAACTTCTTAACCTTTATAAATGTAGATACAGGAAAAGTAAATGTTATCTTTAGGTTAAAGGATGGAAAAAATTACGGATTAGTTGAGCCAGAATAATAAAAAAGGCTAGATAAAATTAAATAACAGATAAGAATTCAAAAATCTCACTTAACTTTTTGATTTTTGGGTTCTTATTGTATATAGAGGCAAGGAGAATACTATATGAAAGAGCAGGAATATATTTTAGAAAATTGTGAAGCTTTTGAATTGAACGACATATTTGATTGTGGACAATGCTTTAGATGGAATAAAGAAGAAAATCGGAAGCTACACAGGAGTTTTCAAAGGAAATGTTTTAAATGTAAAAAAAGACGGAGAAAAAGTAATATTTAGAGGAACATGCGATGGCAATATAGAAAAAATTTGCTATGAATATTTCGATTTAGAAACCTCATACGAGGATATAAAGCAAAAATTAGCAAAAATCGATGAACACTTAAAACAGAGTGTAGAATATGGAAAAGGAATAAGAATATTAAAACAAGATTTATGGGAAACAATAATCTCCTTCATAATTTCCGCAAACAATAATATTCCTAGAATAAAGGGAATAATAGAGCGAATCTCAAAAAAATATGGAGATAAAATCGAATATCAGGGAAAAGAGTATTATACCTTTCCTAATATGAATAGTCTAGGACAAGCAAGTGTAGAAGATTTGAGAGGCTTAGGACTTGGCTTCAGAGATAAAAGAATATATGAAACAACAAAAATGTTTCTAGAAAATAAAATAACTTTAGAGGAATTAGAGAATGAAAAAGACACTAAAGTTTTACGAGATAGACTAATGGAATTACCAGGAGTTGGAGGAAAAGTCGCAGATTGTATAATGCTTTTTGGATTAAAAAGATTTGAAGTATTTCCAGTAGATGTATGGGTAAGACGAGTAATGAATGAGTTATATATAAAAGAAGCTGATGAAACAAAAGTATCTAAAGAGCTTTTGCAGGACCTAGCAAAAGAAAAATACAAAGACTTAGCAGGACTTGCACAGCAATATTTATTTTATCAAAGAAGGAGCATGTAGCCTTGAAACTTAACCTGATATATGGAAAAGCCGGAAGCGGAAAAAGTACATATTTATTCAAAAAAATAAAAGAGATAATAGACGAAGCAAAAAAAATATATATAATAACACCAGAGCAATTTTCCTTCACTTCAGAGAAGAAATTGCTAGAAGAACTAGGAACAGGAGCTGTAATAAATGCAGAGGTCTTAACTTTTTCACGTATGGCATACAGAGTAATAAATGAAAATGGAGGTAAACTAAAGAGCATAGAAGGCTTTGGCAAATCAATGCTTATATATGACATCTTAGAGAAATCAAAAAAGGAATTAAAATTTTTAGGAAAAAATCTACAAAATATAGAGGTTGCAAGTAGAGCGATAACAGAGTTTAAAAAACATAATATAACAGTAGAAAGACTAAATGAAGTAAAAATCAAGACAAAGGACGAATATTTAAAGGCTAAATTAGAAGATATGGAATGTATTTATAATAAATTCCAAACTTCAATAAAAGAGAAATTTTTAGACGAAAATGACACTTTGACGTATTTAGCAAATGAATTAAAAAACACAAAAGCATTTGAAAATTCAATAATTTATATAGACGAATTTGTACGGATTTACACCTCAAGAATATAGAGTAATTGAGGAATTAATGAAAATATCAAATGAGGTAAATATAACAATATGTGCAGATAATTTAGACTTAGAAGCATCAAATGCAGATAATGATATATTTTATAGCAATAAATTAACAGCATCAAAATTAATAAAAATTGCAAACACAAACAATGTAGAAATTGGGACACCAATAAATTTAAAAGAAAATAAAAGATTCAAATCAAAAGAACTAATCCATTTGGAGGAAAATATCTATTCAAATAAATATAAAAAATACCCAGAAGAAGTAAAAAACATAGAGCTATTTTTAGCAAGTAACCCATATTCAGAAATAGAATATATAGCCAAAAAGATAGTAGAAAACGTAAGAGAAAATGGATATAGGTATAAAGAAATAGGCATAATCACTAAAAATATAGACACATATTCAGGATTAATAAAAGCGATATTTTCCAAATACGATATACCAGTGTATATTGACGAAAAAAAAGCTTTAAGCCAAAATATCTTAATAAAATATATTATTTCACTTTTAGAGGTTTTTGCAAAAAATTGGTCATATGAGAGTGTAATGGCATATGTTAAAACAAAATTTTTGGAGCTTGAAGACGAAGAAATATATGAACTAGAGAATTATTGCAAAAAATGGGGCATAAAATATTCTAAGTGGTATAAAGAGGATTGGAAATATGGTGAAAATGAAGAGGCACTAAAATACTTAAATAGTATAAGAAAAAGGGTTGTAACTCCGCTTTTATCATTTAAAGAAAAATGCTATAAAAATATGAAAAGCAAGGATTTAAGTAAAGCAATTTATGAATTTTTAATTGAAAATAAAATAGATAAAATATTAAAAGAAAAGGCAGAAGCCATAAGCGAGACAAACCAGGACTTAGCTAGTGAATATATAACAAGCTTTAATACAGTAGTTAAAATATTAGATGAGATTGTAAAGGTATTTGATAATGAAGTATTAACATTTGAAAAGTATTCAGCTTTTTTAAAAATCTCTTTTTCAGAAAATGGACTTCGGCAAACTACCAGCAAGTTTTGATCAAGTAACAGTAGGAGACGTAGATAGATCAAGAAGCCATACAGTAAAAGTTATTTTTATAATAGGTCTAAATGATGGAAGCTTTCCAAGTGTAAAAAATAACGAGGGCTTTTTTAATGATAGCGATAGAGAAAAATTAAAGGAAATGGAAGTAGAGCTTGCAAAAACAACACTAGAAGCATTATATAATGATAATTTTAATATATATAAAGCCTTTACAGCAGGTGAAGAGAAGATATATATGTCATATGTATCTTCAGACAGTAATGGAGAAGGTCAGAAGCCATCAACACTACTTTTAAAGATAAAAAAAGTATATCCAAAATTAAAAGAAAAAAGCGATATAATAAAAAAGGAAATGGTAATTTCAAAGAAAGTAGCCGTATTTGACGAACTTTTATTAAGCCTTAGAAGCTTCAAAGATGGAGCAACAATAGATAAAGTATGGTTTGAAATATATAAAATATTTGAAGAAGACGAAAAATGGAGAAGCAGGTTAGAAAATGCAATAAAGGGCCTAGACTTTTCAAACATTCCAGCAGATATAAAAAAGGAAAATATAGAGAGACTTTATGGGGAGGTATTAAAAACCAGTGTATCAAAGCTGGAAAGCTATCAAAAATGCCCATTTTCTTTTTATCTAACCTATGGGCTGAAGTTAAAAGAAAAAGAAAGCTTTAAACTAGAGAGCCTAGACACAGGAAGTTTTATGCATGATGTGATAGATAGTTTCTTTGAAGAAATAGAAATAAGACGGATTAAATATAAAGCAATTAGAAGAAGCCGAGGTTAAAAGCATAATAGAAAAAATAATAGAAGAAAAACTAATATTACCACAAAACCAAATCTTTATAAGCTCAGCAAAGTTCAGAAATCAAACCTTCAGATTGAAAAAATTAATATTAAAAGCAATGAAATATATAATTTTATCAATAACAGAAAGTGATTTTGATGTGTTTGGTCATGAAGTAGAATTTGGTGAAAATAAAAAATATCCACCAATTGAAATAAAGCTAGACAATGGTAAAAAGGTAGAAATAACGCGGTAAAATAGACAGAATAGATATCGCAAGAGATGAAGAAGGAGGATATTTAAGGATAATAGACTACAAATCTTCGAAAAACTACATAGAATTAAATGATGTGGTATATGGATTAAAACTTCAACTTTTAACATATCTAGATGCTGTAACAAAACTAGAGGATTTAGAGCCAGCAGCAGTATTATATTTTAACCTAATAGAGGAAAAACTTGATAAAAGAAAGAGTGTAGAAGAAATCGAGGAGGATATAAAGAAAAACTTTAGAATGAATGGATTACTTACAGCAGATGTGAAGTTAATAAGGATGATGGATAAATCTTTAGAAACAGGTGCATCAAGCATAGTTCCAGCATATATAACATCTAAACGGAGAAATATCAGCTGCAAAATCAAATACAGTAAGTAAAGATGGATTTAAAATATTACAAAAATATATAATAAAAACTATAAAAAATATATCAAAAGAAATCCTAAATGGTAAAATAGATATAAAGCCATATTATAAGGAAAAATCTACTCCATGTGGATATTGCTCATATAGAGCAATATGTCAGTTTGATAAAAACAAATTCTGCAATGAATATAACTATATCCCAAAACTTACAGAAGAGGAAATTTGGGAAAAATTAAGTGAGGAGAATTAAAGCTTATGCAAGTAATAGGAATAACAGGTGTTTCAGGAGCAGGAAAGACAACTGCTGCAAAAGAGATTTGTGATTTATATGAGGCGGAGCACATAAATGCAGATAAAATAGTTAGGTCGTGCCAAAAGAAGGGAGAAGATTATTATAAAAAAATAGTAGAAACCTTCGGAAAGGAAATTCTTCTTGAAAATCGGAGAACTAGACAGAATAAAGCTTGCTAAACTGATATTTTCAAATAAAGATGCAAAAACTAAAATAGATGAATTAACAGTAAAATTTATTGTGCCTAAAATATTAGAATATGTAAAAGAATTTGAAAAGTTAGATATAAAAGTAGTCATAGATGCACCACTTTTATTTGAAATGGGATTAAATAAAATTTGCGATATAACAATTGGTGTGCTTGCAAACGAGAAGCTTTGCATTAGTAGAATATGTGCAAGGGATTTAATAAGTGACAAGGATGCAAAATCTAGGCTTCAAAGTCAAAAAACAAATGAATACTTTAAGATAAATTGTGATTATGTAATAGATAATCATGGAGGAAAAGATGCAATAGGTGATGCAATAGAAGATATATTTAATGGAAAAAATCTATCAAATAGAAATGTGATACAGGTAAAAGAAGGAGACATTGAGTATTTGCAATTTAGAAAATTACTAAATTATTCAGAGTACATATCACATTGCTATACTCTAAAACCGCTAAACTTTAAACTAGATGACCCAAAAGCAGTTATAAGAGACTATAAAGCAATATGTGATGCTTTAGGGATGGATAGCAAAAACATTTGTAGACCAAAGCAAACTCATTCAAGAGAAATAGCAGTAGTAGAGGAAAGCATAGGGATAAATAATATCGAGAACGTAGATGGACTAGTTACAGATGTGAAGGATAAAATATTATCGCTAATATTTGCAGATTGTACTGCACTGTATTTCTATGCTCCAGAAAAAAATGTGATTCGGAAATATCCATTCAGGGTGGAAGGGAACCTTTCAAGAAATTGCAAAAAGAGCAGTAAGAGGTTTAAAAGATGAGTATGGAATAAATCCAGATAAGCTGATTTGCTGTATAGGTCCATGCATTAAAGAGTGCTGCTTTGAAGTGGACGAGGATGTAAAAAATATGTTTGAAAAGAAATTTGAAAAAACAGGAAAAATAGACCAAATTATAAAAAAATCACAGAATAATAACAAATATTATATTGACACAACCCTAGCAAATAGGATAATATTAAAGGAGGAAGGCTTAAAAGACGAAAATATTATAGATAGTATGATATGTACAAAATGTAATTCAGATAAATTGCATTCATATAGAAAAGATAAAGAATATTCAGGTAGAAATACAGCAATAATAAGCTTGAAAAGTTAAAAACAAAAGAGGAAAGGAATCTAAGAAGATGGATGAACAAGCAAAAATACTTTTATATAAGCAACTAATGAAATTTGAAGTAATGGCAAATTTAAAAGGCACAAAATTAATACCTTGGCCAAACTATTGTAAATTAGAAAAAAAAGAAGCATTAGAATATGCATCAGATTATAGAGATAAATGTTCAGAAGCCTTTAACAAAAAAGCAAGAAAAAGTGAAAGAAGACCACTTTATCTAGAACTACCCGAAATGGACTTTGAGGGAGAGGATTTAAGTGACTTTTACCTTCACGATTTTATGCCAGGTTATGCAAAAGAAAGAAACAATGGAAAAAAGGTATTTGTCACAACAAAAATAAATTTAAAGGATACAAACTGTATTATAAACATGGGAACTATTAGACCAATAATACTTTCATTAGATGGGAAAACTATTAGGGAAATTTCAGCAGATATAAGAAAATGTGACTTTCGTGGCTGCACAGTTTTCGGGAAATTCCAGAATACTAGAGCAAAGCTTGAGTACACAGATAACAATTTACCGCAGGATTATGTAGAAAGGCTAATAAATTTCAAAGTTCCAGAAGAGGCTGTTCTTACAACAGATGATGTATATATTGCTATGCAAGAGGGTGGAGTTGTAAGAGGAATAAAGGGGCTAGAGAAAGTAAAACAAATGGTAGACTATAACCTTACAGCAGTCAACGAGAGAATCTGGGATTATAGAAAAGTAATACGTGATTATAAAATAGATATTTCATATACAGGCGTGTTTATCTATCAATATGGTATGGAATCGATAGGAAAAGAAAATTATTATATTGATTTAGAAGGCAGAGCTAAAGAGGCATACATTAAAGGCGATATAGACTATGTAGAAGGTGTATATAAAGACTTAGATAAAGAAACAAAGAGTCGATTAGTAGGACTTGCACTTAAAGATCGGAAAGGATAAATTTGTAAAAAAACACAAAAGAGATTTAAAAGGTGTACAGAAGAAATATTTGGAGGCTAGAGAAAGTAAAGGAAGAGCAGTAGAAGAGACAGAAAAAGTAATAGAAATTCTTATGCAAGAATATAGAAGCGGAAAAATGGTAGAGTTTTCAATTGACATTATGAAAGTAAATATTGAAATGAGAACTCAAGTGCTGTCTCAAATATACAAAGATGGGAAACTAGAAATAGTGCAAAGATATTTAACATCAATTACACCAAGGCTAAAAAATGAAATTTTAGTTACAGAATATAAAAAAGGAAACATAGACTTTGTATATGGAAGCTTTGGAAAAATAGACAATGGAGACTTAAAAGAAACAATTTTAAGCAAAGAATTAAAAGAGAAAAACTACAAATTTTTATACGAAAACTATGAGTATATATATAATAAGGATGTAAGAGACAAAATAATGAAGTACGCATATAAGGAAGGAAATGTGGACTTTATGAATAAGCACTTAGAGGACATGCCTAAAAGTATGAAGTTAGAAGCAGCAATCAAATATAAAGACCTAAAGCTATCAAAAGTAGAACTTGCACAATTGCTTAAAAGATAGGAGGAATTAATGAAGGCAAAAATACTAAAAAAAGGAGACACAATAGGAGTAGTTGCACGGATCAAATCCAATTTTAGAAGAAAACCTTGAAGAAATAGAAAGAGCAGTCAATCTTATGAAGGACTTAGGATTAAATGTAAAATTTGCAAAACATGCATATAATAATCCTTGCCGGATATGGAGAAACAGCAAAGCATAAAGCCGAGGATATAAATGAGATGTTTCAAGATAAGCAAATAGATGCAATTTTCTGTGCGAAGGGTGGCTTTAATGTTAATTCTGTGTTTGACTATTTAGATTTTGAAATTATCAAAAATAATCCTAAAATAATATGTGGATATAGTGATCCAACCTCGTTAATTAACTGTATATATGCAAAGACTGGATTAGTGACATTTCATGGGCCAAATTTTAAAACACTTGCAGACCTTGAAACTAGCTATGGATATGATGAAATGAAAAAAAGATTTATTGAAGGTAGCTTAGAACTTGGAAAAAATGATAGTGAATATAAAGTGATACAAAAGGGTAGAGCAGAAGGAGTATTAGTTCGGAGGAAACCTTTCGTTATTTACTAATTTAATAACAGGAAAATACACAGTAGATGTGCAGGATAAAATATTATTCATAGAGGATTTAGCATTTGAAAGTCCTCCACGGAATGATTAGCAACTATTTATATAAATGCAAGCAAAATGGAGTGTTTGATAAAATAAAAGGATTATGGATTGGAAGCTATGAACATGAAAGTGGCATTACTTTAGAACAAATAGTTTCAGATACACTTGAAGGGGAATACAGCTTCCCAATAATAAAATCAGATAACTTCGGGCATGGACTTTTAAAAACAGTTATTCCAATAGGAGCAAGGGCAAGAATTGATACAAATTCAAATAGAAAAATTGAGCTTCTAGAAAGTCCACTTGTATAATTAAAGGGTGTGAAAAAATGTATAATACATGGGAAGAATTAGAAGAAGGAATAAAAGAATGTAAAAATTGTAAATTACATAGTGCAAGAAAAAATATAGTATTTGGAGTTCGGAAACAAAGAGGCGGATTTGATGTTCATTGGAGAAGGGCCAGGGGCAGATGAAGATACTCTTCGGAGAGCCTTTTGTAGGAAAGGCAGGAAAACTCATGGATAAAGCCTTCATAGGACTTGGAATAAAAAGAGAGGATGTATATATTGCAAATATTGTAAAATGCAGACCACCACAGAATAGAAACCCAGAAAAAGATGAGGCAGAAGCGTGTATTGATTATTTGCGCTCGCAGGTAATGCTAGTGAAGCCAAAAGTAATTGTGCTCTTAGGAAGTGTAGCACTCAAAAATATCTTAGGAGATAGTTATCGGAATAACAGCCTCAAGGGGGAAATGGATAGAGAAGAATGGAATACTATATATGCCGACATGGCACCCCGCAGCACTTTTGAGAGATGAGACAAAGAAGATAGATTTTTGGAAGGATTTAAAGGAAGTACAAAAAAGGCTAGAAAATATTTAGGACAATTTAGGAGGAGAAAATGGAGATAGAGGATATACAAAAAAAAGCGGAAATGTGTCTAGGATGTAAGACAAAGCCATGTATGAAGGGATGCCCACTTTCAAATGATATTACAGAATTTATTAGATGTGTCAAGCAGGAAAAATATAAGGAGGCATATGAGATTTTGCTTGATACAACAGTGCTTCAGTCAATATGTGGTAGAATATGCCCACATTTTAAACAATGCCAAGGCTCATGTGTAAGAGGAATAAAAGGAAAATCCGTTTCAATAGGGGATATAGAGGCTTTTATTCGGTGACATGGCAATAAAAAATAGATGGGATATAGAAAAGATAAAAGAGCCAAACGGAAAGAGGATTGCAATAATAGGAGGAGGACCAGCAGGCTTGACGGCAGCTAGCTATCTTGCAAGAAGGGGCTTCAAGGTTTGCATATATGAAAAACACAAAGAGCTACGGTGGGCTATTGAGTCATGGAATACCAGACTTTAGACTTCCAAGAGAGATTATAAAGGAGGCTTTGCAAAAGATATTAGATTTAGGGATAGAGGTGTTTTTTGAGAAGGAATTAGGAAAAAATTTTGAGCTTGAAGACTTGAAACAAAAATATGATGCAGTTTTATTATGCTTTGGTGCAAATATGTCATCAAAAATGCATATTGAAGGAGAAAATTTAAGCCGGAGTTTATGGAGGAAATGAATTATTAGAATATGAGCAGTATCCAGATTTTTCAGGCAAAACAGTAGCTGTAATTGGTGGAGGAAATACAGCAATGGATACTGCAAGAACAATAAATAAGCGTGGAGCAAAGAAGGTCATAGTAATATATAGAAGAGCAAGACAGCAAATGCCAGCTGAGGCTAAAGAGGTAGATGAGGCAATAGACGAAGGAATAGAATTTTTATTCCAAAACAATATCACAAAAGTAATTGGAGAAGACAAGGTAAAAGCAGTAGAATGCATAAAAACAGAACTTATAAAAGTAGAAGGAGATAGAGAGAGACCTGTAAATATTAAAGGCTCAAATTATATTCTCGATGTAGATTATGTTGTTATGGCACTTGGCTCGAAGCCTAATCAGCAGATACTTGAAAAGTTAGGACTTAAAATAAATGATTGGGGATATATACAGACAGACGAAAATGGTGAGACTTCAATAAAAAATGTATTTTCTGCGGGAGAAATAGCAGGAAATCGGAGGAACTGTTGCAAAAGCTGCAAGAGCAGGAAGAGATGTTGCAATGTTTTGCGCTAAAAAGCTTGATAAATAGTAATAAATATATTCAATAAAAATGCTCCTTTACTAAGGAGCATTTTAAATAATTAGGATATCTAAATTAAATTATTCATGTTATAAAGTCCATTTTCTTGAGTGGCAATAAATTTGCAAGCTTTGATTGCACCTTCTGCAAATACTGTTCTCGAATAAGAGGTATGTTTTATTTCAAAGGTGTCATTTAAACCAAAGAATTGTACTGTATGTTCTCCAACTATATTGCCACCTCTGATTGAGCTGATACCTATTTCATTTTCTTCTCTCTTTTGTGATAAATCATGCCTATTATATATATATTTCATTTTGCCACCTAGGGCTTCATTTATTGTATTTGCAAGCATTAAAGCTGTTCCACTTGGGGCATCTACTTTGTTTTTGTGATGCGTTTCTGTTATCTCAATATCTGTGTTTGCAAAGAATGGGGCAATTTGTGCAATTACTTTGCACATTAGGTTTATGTCAAAAGACATATTAGAGGACCTAAATATAGGCAAAGTGTCACTGTATTTTTTAATAAGCTTTTCCTGCTCTTGATTAAAGCCAGTTGTAGCAATAACAATTGGAATATGTTTTTCATTTGCAAATTTTAATATTTCTAAAGTAGCATGAGCATGAGAAAAGTCTATTATTACGTCAACTTTTTCTTGTATTTTAGAAATATCATTATATACAGGGAAGTTATCAATGTTACCTGCCTCTTGACCAAAGCCACAGACAAAGTTTAAATCTGGCTCTTTTTCTATACAAGAGATAACTTCTTTTCCCATTCTTCCTAAAGCTCCGCTAACTAATATATCCATAAATTAAATTCCCTTCACCTTTTATATTACTTGATATGTAAAATTAGGAATTAAATTAATGTTTAAAATGTCTCATTCCCGTAAAAATCATTGCAATTCCATATTCATTACATTTATCAATAGAATCTTGGTCGCGAATTGAACCACCAGGTTGTACAATTGCTGTAATTCCAGCTTTATAGGCTTCTTCAACACAATCAGCAAAAGGGAAAAAGGCATCTGATGCAAGTATTGCACCATTTGTTACATTTTCACCAATAAGCTCCTCAGAATGCTGGACACATTGTTTGACAGCCCAAATTCTATTAACCTGTCCGAGGACCAATTCCGATAGTTTGCTTATTTTTTGCTAAAACAATACCATTAGACTTAGCAAATTTAACAACTTTAAGCCCAAACATCATATCCTCAAGCTCTTTATCAGTAGGTTTTCTATTAGTTACAACTTCATATCCATCTAATAGCTTACTGTCAATAGTTTGAACAATAATTCCACCATTTATTTTCTTAATATCTAAAGCATTTTCAGGAGGTCTAACTGAGATTGTAGGAAGCTCTAAAAGTCTTAGATTTTTCTTTGTTTTTAATACCTCTAATGCTTCTTTTTCAAAAGAAGGAGCAACAATAACTTCTAAGAATATTTCCTTCATTTCCTCGGCCATTTTCAAAGTAACTTCTCTGTTGACTGTAACAATTCCACCAAAAATTGAAGTTTTATCAGCTTCAAAAGCTTTTTTCCAAGCCTCATATATATCATTTCCAGCACCAACACCACAAGGATTTCCATGTTTACAAGCAACAACAGTTGGCTCATCAAATTCCTTTAACAATTCTAAAGCACCATGTGTATCATTTATATTATTGAAAGAAAGCTCCTTTCCATTTAAT
>CARDEQ010000001.1:44120-45907 GCA_948958005.1 uncultured Clostridia bacterium | reverse complement strand
AGATTTTCAGGTATAATGCAAACAGTTAAAGACAAGTTACAAGGGAAGGAGGAATTGTGCAAAATGGCACATATGCAATATATTTAAGAAAATCAAGAGAAGATATAGAGTCTGAAAAATATGGCGAAGGCGAAACTTTAGCAAGACATGAAAAAATTTTAACTACTTTAGCTGAAAAGCGAAACCTACATATTTCAAAAATTTATAGAGAAGTTGTAAGTGGCGAAACTATCAGTGAAAGAAAAGAAGTGCAAAAACTTCTAAGAGATGTTGAAAATGAAAAATGGACTGGTGTTTTAGTTGTTGAAGTAGAAAGGTTAGCACGTGGAGATACTGCTGACCAAGGCAGAGTTTCCAAAGCATTCAAATATTCTCATACAAAAATTATCACTCCTGTTAAAACATATGACCCAGATAATGAGTTTGATGAAGAATATTTTGAATTTGGATTATTTATGTCTAGGAGAGAATATAAGACAATCAATAGGCGTCTGCAAAGAGGTCGAGAAATGTCGGTTCAAGAAGGTAAGTTTGTAGGAAATATTGCTCCATTTGGTTATGATAGAGTAAAACTAAAAAATTCAAAAGGTTACACTTTGTCTATCAATCAAGATGAAGCACCTATTGTGAAAGAAATTTTTAGATTATATACTTATGAAAATAACACTATAAATTCAGTTGTAAAACAACTAAATAATATGAATTTAAAACCTAGAAATTCTAATGAATGGACTATTTCTTCTGTTAAAGATATTCTTTCTAATCCTACTTATATTGGTAAAATTGTTTGGAATAGAAGGAAACAAAAGAAGAAAACTAAAAATGGACATCTTATAATTAGTAGACCTCGTAATCAAGATTATTTAATTTATGATGGATTACATGAACCAATTATTGATACTAAAATTTGGGAATTAGTTCAGGAAAAAAGAAAACAAAATACTCCAAAAGTGAAACATAGTCATCAAGTTCAAAATCCATTAGTAGGATTAGTCTTTTGTGAAAAATGTGGTAAACCAATGCAAAGGAGACCTTATACAAAAGCAAACAAACTTGCAACACTTATATGTTCTAATTCTAAATGTGATAATATAAGTTCTAAACTTTATATCGTAGAAGATAAAATAATTGAAGCTTTAAAAATATGGCTTGAAAACTATAAAGTAGACTATAAAATCAAAGATAATTCAAATGCTGACAATAACAAATTAATTGAAAAATCTATTGTTTCTACCAAAAAAGAATTAGAAAAAGAAAATACTAAACTTGATAAAATTTATGACTTTTTAGAAAATGGTATTTATAGCAAAGATGAATTTATAAATCGTTCAAAGGCTATTAAAGATAACATTGAAAGTTTAGAAAATAAATTAGAAGAATATAATTCGTTATTACATAAAAATGTAGAAATTCAGAATGAAAAAGAAACAATGATACCTAAATTAGAAAATGTAATTTATTTATATTATAAGTTAGAAACTGCTGAAGATAAAAATATTTTGTTAAAAAGTATTATCGCTAAAATCACATATCTAAAAACAGAAAAAGCTATAAAAAAAGATTCTAACCCAACTGATTTTGAATTACATATATATCCTAAAATACCACATTCTATAATAAGAACCTAACCTACTAGCACAGCTAAAGCTGTAAGTGATGTCACTAGTACTTTGTTGTTTCATAATAAAAGAGTAGCCCGAAGGCTACTTCTTCAGTAATAACCTGCAATAAATATCCTCTTCTGCATCATCAAATTTAATTTCTTTTTCAGCAAATTCATTTTTTAT
>CARDEQ010000001.1:4141-44110 GCA_948958005.1 uncultured Clostridia bacterium | reverse complement strand
TTTTATGGCTTTTTTGATGGTTTGTGTTCGCACAGTACGCGTAAAGCTATGAGGATCGTTTTCAGGTGTTATAGAAGCAAGTCGTATGCTCAATGAAATACTTTTACTATTTAGCATTCGAAAATCTATAACATCATTTTCCTTGATTACTTGCAAGGTTTGCAGGTCTTCAACCATCTGTGCTATTCTACGTAAGTCTGTCATATTTACCTCCTTGTAGTACTTGGAGGTATTACCCTCCAAGATTTCTAAATAATCTTTTTGGGTAACAAAAAATATCTACTTATATTATACTATACTTTACATAAAAAAGCAACTTCGCGACACTAATTTTTACAGTCAATAGCAAGATTGTAATCACTGTCTTTAGCTATTGACAACATTAAGGCACTCATTCTTCAGTACCAATATCATTTAATATTGCTTTTGACTTTTGGTCTGGCATTCCAAACTTTTGAGATAAATATCTTAAAGAAGCGGCAAGCTCTCCATCAGGTCCACCATATTGCTTTTGATATTACATCTTATAAATAAGTTCTAAAGTCCCAGAGTCTCTAATAAAATTAATTCTGTCTATAATCAAATGAGACAACTCATATTTTCTATCCATAGATATTTTATCGTCAATAAGCACACTATAAATGGTTTTTAGCTGCTCTTGTATTTGCAAAACTTCGCTTTTCTCATTTTTTAATTTCTCCAAATTTTTTAATATCATATCTCTCTGTATTTGTAAATAATTTTTATTCTCTTTGTATTCCTCTAAACTGTCGATACCATTTATATATGCTTCTCTACAACGAGTTTCTTTTTCTTTTAGTTTTTCTATCTCAGATAATAATGTATACCTCTCATTTGCATTTTTGCTTCTAACAGCAATTTTCGTATTGATATTTATTCCATTTGTAAAGTCGTTTTTTATCTGCTCTAAAATAGCGTCCTCAATTTTGTCAATTTTAACTAATTGACTTTTTAAGCACTTTCCTTTGACATATCCATTACATTGATAGTAATTTTTATTATTACGCACAAAACTACTGCCACACATTTTGCATTTAATTAAACCATTTAGCCAGTGTAGATTTGTTGTAGTCTTATGATATTTTTCATATATTTGTTTATTATGTTCTAAAAGTTCATTTGCTTTATTGAATGTTTCATATGTTATGATAGCTTTGTGTTGAGATTTTTCTATTATAGTTTTATCTGCTTTGTCAGGTGTCCAGCGAGCAAAACCAACATATACAGGGTTAGATAATATGTATTGAATAGTTCTATTTTCAAATTTGTTACCTCTATGAGTTCTACAACCCAAATCATTAATATATTTTGCAATTTGTAGAATGTTCAATTCTTTATTAGTGAATTTTTCAAAAATAAGTTTTACAATATTGGCTTCATCTTCAATGATTTCAAGAATGCCATTATTTATCGTATAACCGAATGGGGGAGATGCTTGATATTGACCTCTAGTAGCTTTTTCAGTCATTCCTTTTTTTACCTCATCAGATAAATTAAGAGAATAGTATTCTGCCATTGCTTCAAGCATAGCTTCTAGAATAACAGAAAATTTATCATCTTCAATTGATTCTGTTATAGAAATTACTTTTATGCCGCATTCTTTTTTTAATAATGACTTATATACAACACTATCTTCACGAGAACGTGCGAATCTATCGAATTTATGTACTAGTATAACATCAAACTTTTTAGTTTTTGATTTTGCAATTTTAATCATTTCTTGAAAAGCGGGGCGTTTGTCAGCTTTTCTTCCAGATATGCCTTCATCTATAAAGATGTAATCATTGTCTAATAGTATATTATTAGATTTAGCATAATTTCTAATAGCTTTTAATTGTGCATCTGGACTAAATTCAGTTTGATTGTCTGTTGAAACACGAATGTAACAAGCACCTTTTAGCATAATATCTCCTTTTTAAAATTTATAATATTAATAACAGAGTTTGACATTTTATAACAATAATGCTATATTAGTAAATGCCTTTCACCTAAAGGTAGAAAGGAGGTGTACATTTTATGAAGGACTGGCTAACAGTGTTAAAACTTATTTTACTTTATTTAATAATAAAGCTAATAAGTGAGTAGCATAGAAAAAGACTAGGAAATTGTTCAGGCTTCCTAGTCTTTTTATATTGTGTACATCTTATTACTAGACTGGCTTATCTAGTATCTATATAATAGCACATATTCTAGGATATGTCAAATTTTATTTTTTTATTCCTCTTTTATTCTTTATATACTCCTTAATAATTTTTAATTGATTGTTTAACAATTCCTATTATTTGAACTGGTGTTGTTTTTATTTCCTCAGCTGTAAATTTTCGAGAAGAATAGGCAGGATTATATGCAACAAGTTCAATTCCATCTTCTAACTTATATACTCTTTTTACAGTAGCCTCATCTCCATTTATAAGTACAACACATAGTTGTCCACTCATAAAGTCTTCTTGCTTGTGAACGATAACAATATCCCCGTCAGCCATCAGAGTTTCCATGCTGTCGCCGTTTTATTTTTAGAGCATAATAGTTATTATCTTCCTTCTTAATTGTTATAGGGATGTAATCTAAGACGTTTTCATTAGCTAAGTAATCATATCCAGCTTTAACTGTACCAAGAAGCGGAACTTTATCTTTGTATAGTTCAGTTAGGGGGATAGAGTTAGATGTTGTAAACTCTTGATTTCCATTTATTTTAGACAATAATTCTTCAATATTCATATTCATAGCTTTTGCAATTTCATTAGCAACGTCAGTTGTAACTGAATAAGGTTTATTTGTTTTAGGATTATATATTTTTTCTAATGTGTTAATATAAGAAGGACTTAATGTAGTCCTACTAGCAAAAGCACGCTGAGACAAGTTATTTGTAATTCTATATTCCTTAATAATTTCTCCAATATACATATTAAATCACCTTTCAACAATTATATTGTACAATAGAATGTGCAAAAAATCAATAGATAAAAAAAATTTTTAAAAAATTTGCACAAAATACTTGACAAATATTTTTTTTAGCATATAATATACTCATAAGCACAAAATACTGTGCAAACAAAAGTAAAAAAGTGAGGTGGAAAAAGTGGCTAACAAATTGAAATATTATAGAGAAAAAGCAGGATTTACACAACAAGAATTGGCAAAAAAAGCAGAAGTGTCAAGGAATACAATATCTGCATTAGAAACACAAAATAATGTGAATGTTACTTATGAAATCATGAATAAGTTAGCAAATGCATTAGGACATAAGGTTTCCACTATTTTTTTTGACAAATAAGCACAAAATAATGTGCAAACAGAAAGGAAGTGAACGAAAATGATTGAAAAGCTATATACGATTTATGCAATACAATGTACAGTTAATAAAAATATTTATATTGGAGCAACAAGGCAAGATTTGAAAAGTAGATTACAAACACATCGAGCATTTTTGAGACATAGCAAACATAGCAACAAACTATTGTAAGAAGATTTTAACAAATATGGAGAAGATAAATTTGCTTTTTATGAATTAGAAACAGGAGTATCTTATGAGAATAAAGACAGAGAAAGGTTTTATATGGATAAATATAAAACATATATAATTGAAAATGGATATAACAATATAGATAATTACTATAAAAAAGGTAAAGACATAGAAATAATAAAAGGTTTTCCAGAAAATAATTCAACAAAAATCTAAATAAGGAGAGTTAAATATGCCAGAATATTTTATAAAATTTGTAAAATGGATAGAAGAACACCCATATAAAACAATGCTTTTTATACAAATACCATTATCAATTGCAATTAGCCTTTTAACCATAAAGTTATTAGAGTAGTAAGAAATGCAACAACAATAGGGCAAAATATAGAAGTTAAAACAATTTCAATTGATTTAATTGTTTCTAACTTAAAATAATTTCTACCCAAAGAAGAGGGAAGATAACATCCGTTATTATCAGAAATAACCAACTTTGCAGTAACCATTAAATATGTTAAATCTTCGTATAATATATCGGTATCAGGGAAAATATCTTCTAACTCTTTGTAGCTAATTAAATTACTACTTTTAAATCTTTTATAAATTAGTTTAAATAATTTTCTATGTGATCCTGTTAGAGGATTAATAATAATCACCTCCAATCTATGAAGTGATTATATAACAAAATATGACCAAAGTAAAACAAAAAATCTAAATAAGGAGGAAAAAAGAATGAAAAAAAAGATACTAAAATACATACTCCTAATAATTGACAAAGTTATTTTTGTATGTATTCCAGCATCAATAGTCACTGTTATAGTAATGCAAATATTAAGAAATATGTAGTATATAGCTTGTAATAATAGTTACAAGAATTGCAGTTATAGTAGAAACAATAATATCAGATATTTTTGATAAGGCAAATTGTTTCCAAAATTCGAGTTTATTGTCATAATAGTGTACCCCTTTTTGAGTGAGGTCAAGGCTTTCTAATGAATTATCTTGAGCAAATTTAGGAACTATAAACTCTTTGACTTGTAAGTACTTAAGGACAGACAAAAATTCGGTGTCGTCTAAGTCAACTTTCATAATATGACTAACTAATTGCAATTCTACACCATCGAAATGAGTGGAATTACGTTTTTTGGCTTCGAGTATTAGATATCTGAAAAATTTACGTTTGAAATTTCTTAAAATCATAAAAATTAACTCCTTTTTTTGAAGAATTGAGTTAATTATATAACAAAATAACAGAAAATTCAACAAAAGAAAGGAGATTATACAAGTGTAAAAAATAGCAAACTGTACAAACACTCCATATAAGATATAGAGAGGTGTTGAATATGAAAAAAGAAAGTAAATTAAAGGTAGTAGTTGTAAATCCTCCTACTGAACAGCAAAAAGAAGAAATGATGAAAAGAGTAGAGGACTATTTAAAATTAATTTATACAAAAGCAGAATAGAAAGGAGTGTGAAAACAAATGAAACTAAAAGAGAAACTAGGGTCAATAGCATTTGAACTAATATATCTATCAATTATAGCAATAGCATTTATAAGATAAGCAATATAGAAAAATAAGTGAAAGGAGGCGAAAGTAATGGGATACTTCATAATGATAGCAAGTATAGTAATGATGTTCTTGCTATGTTTAGCATTAAATCAAATTAATAGACTAGAACATCAAAAGACAATGCTAATACGAAAAATTATGCGAGGGGAAGGAACAATCGTATATAAGTATGACAAAATAAATGAGACGTTATTTCAGCAAAAATAACATCTCGAATTAGTAAATCAATTTAAGTATAGCAGAATTAAATAAAAAAATCAAGTAGGAGAAAAGAAAATGGAATTACAAAGAATTATTTCAGAAAAAATAACAAGTTTATATTATTTGATAAGTCAAATTAAAGAATACTGGGCAAACATTGAAGTGATAAAACCAACAAAAGAATATAAATCAATAGAATTAGAGGTAAGAATATATACATTTTTAGAAGAAGATACTGAAGAAAATCCTCAAATAGTATACATAATGAGAAAAAAAGCGAAATTGATGGATACAACTGATATACAAAAATTAGATTATATTTTAGAGGATGTAACAAAGTTAATCAACTCAAATGAGAAGGAGGAAGTAGAATGCCAGATAGATTAAGTAAATGTTATTATTAGCACTTTATAACACTAGCATTAATGAAAAAATAAGCGAAATGAGATTAAAAAAGAGTTAGCCAAATACCAACCAAAGTACAAAACTAAACTCTTAAAAATATTTACAAAAATACTTTCTATTTATATTTTATCAAAACAATAAATAGAAGTCAAGAAAAATTGTTCGGAGTGATAATGAAAGATATAGAAATACTAAGTTTATTTTCTGGAATCGGAGCATTTGAAAAAGCATTATATAACATAAACATGGATTACAAATTAATAGGCTTTAGTGAAATAGATAAATACGCAATAAAAAGCTACTGTGCAATACATGGTTCAGATGATAAACTAAACTTGGGAGATATCACAAAAATAGATATAGACAAGTTACCAAGGTTTATAGACATTATAACCCATGGAAGTCCATGCCAAGATTTCTCAATAGCAGGTAAACAAACAGGAGGAGATGCAGGAACCAATACAAGAAGTAGCTTAATGTGGAATACTGTGGAAATAGTTAAATGGTGTTTACCCAAATATGTAATTTGGGAAAATGTAAAAAACATATTAAGTAAAAAGCATATACATAACTTTAATCAATATATAGAAATATTAAAAAAGCTAGGATATAACAACTACTACCAAATACTTAATGCCAAGGATTACGGAATACCACAAAATAGAGAAAGAGTTTACACAATTAGCATTAGAAAAGAAATAAACAATGGGAAGTTTAAGTTCCCAGAAAAAGAAGAACTACATTTTAGAGTAAAAGATGTATTAGAAGATGTAGTAGATAAGAAATATTACTTAAGCGAAAGAATGATTAAGTACATCCTAGATATTGATAATAGGCAACAAGGTACTAAATGGGAAGGAAGGACAGACAATGATACATTAAATACAAACATTGCTCATGCAATAGGAGTAAGAAGTGCAGGAGGAAATCAACGAGCGGGTGTAAGTAACTTTATTGTAGATGGTTATGGTAATGAAATAAAGGTAAAAGATTTAAAAACAAAAATAAGTAAGGATATCAAAATAAGAAAACTAACGTCAAAAGAATGTTGGCGATTAATGGGATTTAGTGATAGAGATTATGAAAAGGCTCAAAATATTCCTATAAGTAATACACAACTTTATAAACAGGCAGGAAATAGCATTGTAGTACCTGTATTAGAAAAAATATTTATAAATTTTTAAGGAGGTATAGCATGAAAAAGTTTGTTTTGTGATATTTTGAGGGGTACATAGCATCGTTATTACACTAACAATATTGCATGGAGGAAATAAAAAAACAGAAGAAGAACAAAAACATAATCACAAATGCGAATAAAGACACTTTACAAAGGAAAGGAGTGTGTAATATGTGGAAAGGAAAAATAAAATAGATATGGAAAAGCAGCTCTCTGAATTCTATTCAACATTGGACTATAAGCCTATCTCGGCAAATGCTATCTCAATATATTTAATGTTACTACAGATAGACTGCAAGACAGAATGGCTTACTGAGTTCAAAGTAACCAATACTATTCTAATGAGCAAAGTTAAAGGCTTGAACATATCAGCACTTCAAAGAGCAAGAAACGAATTAATAAATAATGATTACATTTTATATAAGAAACGGAGTAAATCAAAATGAATCTTCAATATACACGATAATAAAATTGTATAAAGAGCAAGAAAAACAATTTGAACAAGTGGACGAACAACCGAACACAATATCGAACGCACAAGCGGATGAACAAGCAGACGAATACATTATAACTAAACTAAACTTATTATTTAATTATATATATAATAAAGGGTCGCGGCAAAGAAATCGGATTGACGGAAGCGGACTATGATAGATTAATACTGCAATATGAACGATTAGAGTTGTATGTCAAAAACAAAAAAGCTTATGACTTAATGCCACCAGAGAAAGTAATGGATCAAAAGATTATGTTATGGGCAATTAAGGAAATATATCAAAGTCCGCATAAAACTTTGATAGAGCAGCTGAAACGTAAAAAAATGGCTCTAAGATACGAGAAAACAAAAAAATATGTCATGCAAAAACAGGAATATCAGTTAGTCGAAATAATAAATTATTTCATAGTTTGCTTACACGAAGAATTAGAAAACATAAAATAGGAATATTTTTAGGGGATTTGACTATGAAACAGATAGAAAAAAGTAATATATGCAATTACTGTTTTGGGTGTAATAAAGAAGAACAGGAAGAATTTAAGCCAGTAATGCGATGTGAAAATTTTGTATCAGCAATAGAAGATTGGCAAGAAAAATTGCGAGAGGAATTAAAGAAAAATGGAAGATGAATATTCATTAACGAAAGGCTTAAAAATTTGTGAAAACTGCGAATGGGCAATAGATGAAGGAAATAATAGATTTTTGAAGTGTTTACTAAGTGGAAGTGATCAGGGATTAACGCAGACGTGCAAAAGATTTGAGAAAAAAACAGGGGAGTATATAACAAAAGAATAAAGAAGGGACAATGAAATAATGATAATAGTTAGCTAAAATAAGATGAAAGTTACTGAAAATATGGATATCTGGATAGAAGAATTATGGGAAAATATAGAATGTGAAAGAAAATTATTTTATATAAAAAATCAAATAGGAACATTAGGAAAATATGAAACAAAAAAAGAGCAAAAGAAGTATTGCAAGAGATAATAAAAGAATATACTAGTTATTTAGAACTTAGAGATGGACCTGCAATAATGCAAGGTCACATGGATATACAGCCAAATGTATTTAATATACCAAAAGTTTATGAAATGCCGAAGGAGTAAACGAATGGTAAGTTGGATAATTGCAGGAACAATAATAGTTGCAACTATACTTGCAGATATTGTAATTAAAATAATTGAACATTTAGAAAGTAAGAAGGAGGAATGAAAAAATGTTGATATTAAACCAAAATAAGAATGCAATAATATGCTTTGAAAGAATGAACTTTATAAAAATAGAATCGGACGAAAATGAATTTGACATAGTTATAAATTATGATGGGGATTATGGGGATACAATAGGAACTTATGAAAGCTACGAAAGAGCTCAAGAAATACTTAAAATGATAGTAAATACATATAAAAGGATTGTATTATCAATAGATCCAAGGACTAAAACAACTACATATGATATGGCTCCAAGAATATACGAAATGCCAGAAAAATAAAGAGGTGGAACAAATGAAGTATGAAATAGAGATAGAAGAAAGCATAACAGGAAAAGCAAGACCACGAATGAATACATATACAGGAAGGGCTTATACACCGACGAAAACAAAAAATTATGAGTATTTGGTACGTCAAATATTTACACTCAAATATCCAAATTACAAACCGATTGAAGGTAGAGTAACAATGACAATTATAGCATATTTTGAAATACCAAAAAGTACAAGCAAGAAAAAAGAAGCGGAAATGCTATGTGGAGGAATAAGTCCAACAAAAAAGCCTGATTGGGATAACATAGGGAAAATAATAAGTGATGCATTAAACAAATTTGCTTTCAAAGATGACTCACAGATAACAGATGTAAGAATTTTTAAGAAGTATGCAAAAACGCCAAAAGTTATAGTTCAGATAAATGAGTATTAAAAAAGCAATAGAAAGGATATGCCTAAAAATGAATGATGAAGATAAAGAAATATTAAATAATTTTGTTAATAAGAAAAAGCAAGTATTAGAATTTAAAGAAATACAATCAATAGTTAGATTATTAATAGATATAAACAATAAAATCAGCCCAGTTGTTATTAAACAAGAATAAACAAAAGAATTGAAGCAAAGGAGAAGCGTTGGAATGAGTATAAAGATAGAATTATACAATGACCATTTTGAAAATGCCAAAAGATATGGAATACCACACGCACAATTGATTATAGCTGATATCCCATACAATTTGGGAAATAATGCCTATGCAAGTAATCCAACATGGTATGTAGATGGCAACAATAAAAATGGTGAAAGTGAGCTAGCGGGAAAAAGCTTTTTTGACACAGATAATGATTTTAAAATTAACAACTTCTTTGATTTTTGCACTAGATATTTAAAGAAAGAACCAAAAGAGAAGCGGACAAGCACCAGCAATGATAGTGTTTTGTGCTTTTGAACAAATGCAAATGGTTATTGACGAAGCTAAAAAACATGGATTAATGAAAAGTTATCCCTTAATATTTATAAAAAACTATTCGGCATCGGTGTTAAAAGCAAATATGAAAATAGTAGGAGCAACTGAATATGCTGTAGTACTTTATAGAGATAAACTACCGAAATTCAACAATGGAAAAACAGAAGCTGAAAAAGGAAAAATGATATTTAACTGGTTTGAATGGAAAAGAGACAATGTAAGATATTATCCTAAGATACATCCAACACAAAAACCAGTAGAAATGTTAAAAGAATTAATAAGAATATTCACAGATGAGGGAGACTCTGTAATTGATCCTGTTGCAGGAAGTGGATCAACATTACGAGCTTGTGCAGAATTAAAAAGAAATTGTTATGGCTTTGAAATAAAAAAAGAATTTTATAAGCTAGCAAAGCAAAGAATGTTAAATGAAGATGTACTAAATGGAATTTTGGAAGATGGACAGATAACAATAGAGGCAATAATAAATGAAAAACAGATAAAATTAGGAGGATAATCAAATGAGGTCAATCTTAAAATACCCAGGCAGCAATAAGTATAAAAGCGGATGGAAGAATGATGCTCAAGGAAGGAAAAAAGCATACGTAGTAAGGAGTTAGTATGAGCTTCTAGAAAAAATAACAGAAATAGTAGATAGATTAAAAACAGTGCAAATAGAAAATAGACCTGCATCAGGAGAAAAATATAGAACAATTAGATATAGAAATCGGTGTCTTAGAAGATGGATATAGAAGCTTAATGGCTATAAAATGAAAGGAAAGAAGAAAATGATAGTATTAAATACAAAAGTAATAGAATTTGGAGATGGGGATGTTTGTACAGGAAGCGTAATGAGAACAGATGGTGTAGGCGTAGTATATTTTACAGATCTGGATAGAAAGTATGAAATAGGTGAAAGATTAGAAAATAAGAAAAATAATATAGATCAAATGCTAGTAAGTTTACACTTTAAAAAAATAGAAAGTATAGATGTTGTAATAGGAGCATTAGAAGGAATTAAGAAATTGATGTTAAAGGAAATGGATGAATAGCAAATGCTAGTGCTACCAATAAAAAAGAAATGGTTTGATATGATTTTATCAGGCGAGAAAAAAGAAGAGTATAGAGAGATTAAGCCATATTGGGCAAGTAGAATAGGAAAAGCACTACTAGGATTTCCGTTTGAGTTTTGTTCTGAAGAATTGATAGAAAGAAAAATGAGAGAAGAAAAATTTGATGTGATTTTTAGAAATGGTTATAGTTATAATTCTCCAGAAATTTGGTGTACTTGTAAATTAAGAATGCGGACAAGGCAAAGAAGAATGTGGAGCAAATCCAGGAAAAGATTATTACATACTTGAAATATTAGAAATTTTGGAGGTAAACGATGGCGAAAGCAGATAAGGTGCTTAAAAAATTAGCATATAAAAAGAGGGAAGGAAAAGATGCATGATTACGAACATTTTATTTATATATTGAATAATAAAAAGATAGAGTTAACAATATTAGAAAATAAAATGCTAAAAGTTTT
The DNA here is from genome assembly GCA_948958005.1 of uncultured Clostridia bacterium. GTDB lineage: Bacteria > Bacillota > Clostridia > TANB77 > CAG-508 > JAAWPK01. The sequence continues at coordinate 32,800 of CARDEQ010000001.1, read as the reverse complement.
AATAGATAACAAAGGTAAAGTGGTAACTTATGAAATTATAAGTAAAAATGTATATGATATTAAATATGATAGTAGCGTTAGAATTTCTATATCAAATTTAATATGTAAATTAAGAAAAAAAGGAATAAAAATAACTACAAAGAGAGGATGGGGATATGAAATCTAAAAGCGGGGGAACATTCATAGATAGAGAAACAATAAGAAAAGGAACAAATATATGTAAAAATACAGAAATATTTTTATATGGTAGATTAAAAAAGGTACATAAAGCAAAAGCATATTGCAAGTTACATAAATGTTATTTAGAACCAAAAGACATTACAGAAAAAGGTTGTAATAAAAAGAAATGTAAATATAAGAAAGAGGTGTAGTAATGAAATGCGAATATGAAAAAATTACAATAGACCAAGTAGAAAGAATAAGAAATACAGGGTATATTACTGAGCTGATATGTGATGCTGATAGAAAAACAATAAATATTAATGAAAATGAATATTTAAAAGTAGAAGAGAAAATAAGAGAAGTTATAAATGATGTAAAAGGAACATTAGAACCTGTTATAGATAGTTTATCAAATGCTTTTGGTACATTAGCAGCAATGGCACGAGTATATGCAATTGGATTGGTAGAAATATCTAAAAGTTTAGCTAATAACTTAAATAATAAAAAAATGACAAAGAGAAAGTTTAGTAAGTTATTACAAAGTCAGAGAATACAACGAAATGAAATAAACAAAATTATTAGAAATAATAAGGAACCATATACATTTTATAGATATTACAATATAGCAATTTATTATAAAAAGGAAAACGATAATAAATAAAAAACAATAACAATACTTATCTGTAGGACAAAAGCAAGAAAAAATACATTGAAAATAAAAAATCAAAAACAAACTCAATAGAAAAAATAAAACGTGAAAGGCAGGTAGGCATTATGTTTGAAATATTAAAAATAATATTTATATTCCTTTTAGCAATATTAGCATTATCTAAAATAACAAAAGAACTTAATTCAAAGGAAAGTAATAAAAATAGTATTGCTAATTTGATAGAAATAGCTGCAATTATATTATTAACTTTCTTTATTTATAAAATTTAGGAGGTGCAAAAGATGAATAATCAAGATATTAATTTTCAAGAGGTTTTAGAAAACTATAATACATATAAATTTAAAATAAGTGCAATGGAAGCGGAAATAGAAGAATTAAATGATGAAATAATAGACATACGAGGGACAAATTTAGATGGATTACCTAAGCCTACAGGTTATATTCAATCTAATTTAGAAATTCAAGTAATAGAAAAGCAAGATAAGATACAAAAAAGAGAAAAGTTTGTAAAAAAGCTAAAAATTAAATTGAAAATAATAGAGGATTTAGTAAAGACACTAAAGAAATATAATCAAGATGTTATAAAATTACGATTTTATGATATGGAATCCATAGAAGAAATAGCAGTAAAAAAGAATAAGACTTATGGTGCTATAACAATAACGATAAAAAATTCAATAGCGAAAATGCAACGTGAATATAATAAAAATAAAAAATTATAGAAAAATTATATAAAATTTGTATATTTTTTCTGTATTTTTTCAAAAACTAATCTGCTATAATTATAATTGCGATTAAATGCTCAGGTGTATATATTTAATTAAAAATGAAAAGCTACCTTTCCTTTCTCGGGTAGCTTTTTATGTTGCGGATCTACATTAATAATTTGTGAGCAATTGAGTAAAATTTGCTATATGATATAATTAGGTCAAAAATATTGTGATGTAATAATCCAACGCTGGGAAACCTTAACAGGTAAAAAGGCGGAATTAGAAAAAAAGTAATGGAGGTGGGTGACTTGAATTGACCACAAAGAAAACAGAAAATATAAAAACAGATTATTTGAATGGAATGACATATAAAGACATTTTCAAGAAATACAACATTACTTTGTCTGATTTAAGAAAGATTATAAACAAAAACAAACTAACAAGAAACAAAAGCGAATTAATGAAAGGAAATCAAAATGCAAAAAACAATAAAGGCGGAACAGGAGCAGCTACTAATAATAAAAATGCCGTTACTACAGGAGAGTATGAGAATATTTATGCTGATGTTTTGACAGATGAAGAGAAAGCATTATTTAAAAACTATAAGATAAGTGATATGGATAATTTACTAATAGATGAGTATATATCCGAATATAAAATGCTAATAATACGAGAGAAAAGAATGATGCGAAGAATCAAAAAATTAGAAGGTTCGGATAAAGATATGACAGTAAGACATATTCGTAAAAAGAATAGTGATCGTACAATAGAAATAGTAAAAGAAGAGGAAGCAACAATTGATAAAGTACAGAGAATAGAAGATGGACTTACGAGAGTAACAGAAGCGAAACGCAAAAGCAGAGAGAATATGATAAAGCTAGGATTTAGTAAGCGTGAGTTAGAACTAAAAGAAAAGCAAGCCGAAGCTGATCTGTGGTAAGGAGGATATATAGTATGTTTTCAAGTGCTCATGATTTATATAAATCTAAAGAATGGGAAAATTTACTAGAAGATTTGAAACTATCCAGAGTAAATGAAGAGGGAAAGCTTATTTGTGAGCATTGCGGAGAAGAGATTGTAAAAGCCTATGATTGTATTGGACATCATAAAATACCACTAACAAATGCTAATGTTAATAATTATAACATAAGCCTTAACCCTGACAACATAATGCTAATACACTTCAAATGTCATAATAAAGTTCATCATAGATTTGGGTATGAATTACCAAGGAAAGCATATATCGTCTATGGTTCGCCTTGTAGTGGAAAATCAACATGGGTTAACAATAGTGCTACATCAGATGATTTAATAGTAGATATAGATAAGATATGGGAATGTATTAGTTTTTGCGATAAATATAATAAACCCAAAAAGTTACAACAAAATGTATTCGACATTAGAAACAACTTGATAGAGCAAATTAAGATGCGACTAGGAAGTTGGCAAAATGCTTTTGTAGTAGGTACATATCCGCTTAAGATGGAAAGGCAAAGGCTAGCAGATAAGCTAGGAGCAGAGCTAATATTTATTAATTGTGACAAGGATATAGCTTTAAAAAGGGCTAAAGACGAAAATTGGAAAAAATATATAGAAGAATGGTTCGAAGTTTATCAGACATAGTCCCCCCTATGCTTACATAGTTAAGTAGTGTTTGGGGACTGTAAGGGGTACCTCTTTTCCACACGAGGCAAAAAATTGATTTTTTTTGGATTTCAAGAAAAAAGATAAAGAAAGAAGGGCGTTTTTGTGACAAGAAGAGAAGAATTAGATGAAATTTTCAAAGATATAGATGAAAATAAGAAGAAATTAATCAAGCCACTTTTAGATGATATATCCTTTTTAGAATTACGAATGGAAGAGTTGAAGAAAATGCCATTTATTAGAGTACACCCTAAGGATCCTACAAAACAAAAAGTGACTAAAGCAGCAAAACTCTATAAAGAACATTCACAAAGCTATATGAATGCAATTAGAATGGTATATTCAATGATTGGTGGACATGAAATAGATGAAGATCCTGTTCAAAAGTTTTTGGAGGGAAGAAAAAGTGGAAGTCAATTACCTTAAACAATATTATAATGAAATCCAAAATGGAAATATGATTGCTGGGTTAGAGCTAAAAACAGAATTACAGAAACTAGTAAAAGATTTAGATAATCCAAAATATAGATATGATTTAGAAGATAGCCACTTACGAATAGATTTTATGGAAAACCTATGCTTACAAAGCAAAAAGCCATTTTATAATATGCCAATGGAATTACTGCTATGGGAAAAGGCATTTATTGAAACGATATATTCATTTAAAGTATACGATGAAGAATTACAAAGATGGGTAAGGCGTTTTCAAAATATACTTTTATTGATAGCAAGAAAAAATGGTAAGACAACACTAATGGCCGCAGATGCTCACACAGATTTAAGAATCGGCGAAGGTGGAATGGATATAGTTTGTGCATCAAATGATGATAAGCAAGCAAGTTTATTGTGGAATGAAGTAGACAATATGAGGAAAAGAATAGATCCACATTCTAAAATTACACATAAAAATATGTCACTAATCTGTAATACAAAAAAGAATATAACAATATTCAAAATGTCGAGTAAAACGCAAAATAAAGATGGAAGAAATATAGACAAAATGTATATGGATGAAAGCCACGATGCACCAGATGATGAAATAGCAGAAGCAGGACAAAAATCTATGTCGACAAAAGAAGAAGCAATGTTCATAAATCTAACAACGGAAGGATTTATAAATGATGGATATTTAGACAATGAATTGAAATATGCAAGAGAAGTTTTATTTGATGAAAAAGAGGATATTCACTACTTGCCATGGCTTTATACGCAAGATAACGAAGAAGAAATATGGCAAGATGAGCAAAGTTGGTACAAATCAAATCCTCGGATTAGGAGTGGTAAAAAAATGGAAATTCTTACGAGGAGAAATTGAAAAATCAAAGACTTCTAAGTCTAAAAGAATGCATACACTTTGTAAAGATTTTAATATAAAACAGAACAATGCTCAAGCATGGTTAATGAATGAAGATTATTGCTATGAAACAGAACCTTTCAAATTAGAAGAATTTAGAGGTTCTTTTTGTTTGGGTGCAGTTGACTTGTCAGCAACTACTGACTTATCAAATGCAAAAATATTACTAATGAAGCCAGATGGCAAAACAAAATATGTCCATACACATTATTGGATACCAGAAAGCAAATTACAAGACAGTAACGATAAAGAAGCAGGAGCAAAATATGCAGAATGGGCAAAAAAAGGAATACTTACTATTCACGAAGGAAATGAAATAGATATATCCAAAGTAGCTGATTGGTTTTATTCACTATATAAAAACTATAATATAAAAACTTATATGACAGGATATGATCAGAGGTTTTCAAAGGCATTTACTGATAGAATGGGAGAATACAACCTTGAAACAGAAATGATACTACAAGGGAAAGTTTTATCAAATGCAATGAAACTAGTAGAAGCAGAATTGAAGGATAAGGTAATCAACTACAATGAAAATGAAATGGATAGATGGTGTTTAGGAAATGCAGCAATAGAAATGGATAACCTAGGAAATATTATGTGCGTTAAAGTCAAGAAACAAGCAAGCAAAAGAATAGATGGTGCTGTAACACTAATAATACTGTATGAAGTATATAGGCGTTATCGTAGTGAATTCCACAAATTGATAAACAAGTAAGGAGTAGAAAAATGGGATTAATTGATTTTATTAATAAATTTAAGAAAACAAAACCAAATAATAGTTATGCAAAAATGTTAAATGGGTATACTCCCATTTTTTCGCAATTTGGTCAAGATATATACGCTAGTGATGTAGTGCAACAGGCTATAGCATGTCTAGTAACAGAATTAACCAAGGCTAACCCATTTCATATAAAGCAAGTAGGAAGTGATTTAGTACCAGTAGAAAATAGCGAAATCCAAAGATTACTAGAACAGCCAAATGAAAGAATGACACAAACAGACTTCTTTGAAAAGGTATATTGGCAATTATTTTTGAATTACAATTCCTTTATTATTCCAACATATTATAAGGATATCAAAGGAAACAAGCACTATACAGGACTATATCCAATTCAGCCAACAATTGTTACATTTTTACAGGATCCAGAAGGAAAATTAGGTGTAGAGTTTACTTTTAGAAATGGATATAAAACAATGTTAGCATATGCAGATGTGATACATATAAGATACAGATATTCAATTAATGAACTAATGGGAGGTAATGAACTAGGACAACCTGACAACAAGGCACTTTTGAAAACATTAGAATTGAATAACACTTTACTCCAAGGTGTTGCAAAAGCATTAAAGAGTTCTTTTGCTATTAATGGTGTTATTAAATATAACACCTTAATGGATGATGGAAAAATGGAAAATAACATAAAGGAAATTGAAAAAAGAATAGCAAATAATGAAAGTGGATTTTTGCCTTTAGATATAAAAGGAGAGTACATACAGTTACAAAATAAAATTCAATTAGTAGATGCTACAACATTGAAATTTATTGATGAGAAAATTTTACGAAACCTTGGTGTTTCACTTCCAATTTTGACAGGAGATTATACCAAACCACAATATGAAGCATTTTATCAAAAAAGCTTAGAACCTATTTTGAAAAGAACAGGGGAGTCTTTTACAATGAAAATGTTTACAGATAGGGAAAAGGGCTTCAAAAATAAAATTATGATGTATCCACATGAATTGATATTCATGGATACAAGTCAAAAAATAGAATTGTTTGATGTGCTAGTTGATAGTGCAAGTTGTTATAAAAATGAATTAAGGACAGCCTTTGGAATGCGACCACTTCCAGAATTAGCAGGACAAATTGCAATGTCAAGTAATAAGTCAAATGCAGAAAATAATAAGATGCAGAATGAAAAAAATCAAAATAATGGAGGGAAAGAAAATGAAGGATAAGTTTATTAGTAGAAACTATGACTTTGAAATTAGAGCAGAAAAGGATGAAAAAAGAGGGAATATCATTGTAGGCAGACCAATTGTATATGATAGCAAGACAGATATAGGAGGTTATTTTGAAGAAGTAATCGAAAGAGGAGCATTAAAAAATGCTAACCTAGAAGATGTTAGATTTTTAGTTAATCACGATCAATCTAAGATACCACTTGCAAGATCAAGAAAAAATACAAAAAATTCTACAATGCAATTAACAGTAGATAATGATGGATTAGAAATTCAAGTAGAATTAGACACAGAAAATAATACGGAAGCTAGAAATTTATATAGTGCAATTGAGAGAGGGGATATAACAGGTATGTCATTCTTCTTTGGTATAGAAGATGAAGAATGGGAAAACCTTGATAGCGATTATCCAACAAGACATATTAAAGCGATTTCAACAGTTGTTGAAGTAAGTGCTGTAACATTTCCTGCATACCAAGATACTTCAATAGCTGCTAGAGATAAAAGTGCGGTGGATACTGCACGCCTAGCGGTGGATACTGCTAGAAGTGAAGCGGTGGATACTACTTCAGAATTAGAGCGTGAAAAGCTCAAAATAAAATATTTATTAGGAGGAATCTAAAAATGAAAGATTATTTAAAAAAACTAATTGAAAGAAAAAAGAAAGAGTTAAAAGAAAAAGAAGAAAGAATGCAAAAATCAGAGGACATCAATGAGGTTAGAAGTTTAGGAGAAACATTAGTTGCGTTGCGTGATGAAATTAATGAAGCAGAGGAACAACTAAAAGAACTAGAGAAGAATGACAACAATGATGGAAATGGAGAAGGCGAAGGAGAAGGAGAAGGAGATAACAACAGAAGTGCAGGAGCTAATAATGGAGCAAGTGAAGGAAGAAGTGCAAACGGATTTAATCCAAATGCAGTATTAAATGTACTTGGAACAACACAAATGAATAATGGTCAAGCTAGAAGTGCAGAGGATCCAAGAGCAACTATGGAATATAGAACAGCATTCCAAAATTATATTCAAAGAGGAGAAATCAATAGAGATGTTCTTCAATTTGAACAAAGAGCAGATGTAGTTGGTACATCAGGAGATTTAGGAGTATTACTTCCAACAACTGTAATTCAAAAGGTTATAACAGAAGTTGAAAAGAAATATGGACAACTTTATTCAAGAGTAAGAAAAACCAATTTACAAGGTGGTGTAAAATATCCGATCGGTTCATTTGATGCAAGTTTCTGTAGAATTACTGAAACAAAAACATCAGATAGACAAAAAGCAGGAAACATTAAAGGATATGTTGAATTCTCTTATAATATTGGAGAAATCAAACTAGCAAGAACACTATTACAGACAATCTTAAGTGTTGAAGTATTTGAAGAAGAGTTTGCAAAAGTTATAGCAAAAGCATATATCAGAGCTATGGATAAAGAAATTATGGTAGGTAAATCAGAAGATGGGCAATGTGAAGGAATATTAACAGAAGCAGCAAAAGCAGAATCAAGAATTCCTGCAAGTAACATTATATCTTTCACAGCTGAGGAAGCTGCTGATTGGACAAAGTGGCAAGAAAAATTATTTGCTATTATTCCATTAACAATGAGAGGATTAAATCCTGAATTTGTAATGACAGCAAATACTTATGAATCTAACATTAAAACATTAAAAGATAACAACAATAGACCATTATATAATGAAACATTTAACCCAGTTGATGGAGCTGAAATTTGCAAATTCAAAGGAAAGGATGTAGCACTAGTTGAAGAGGACATTGTTAAAAACTTCAATGATGCAGCAGATGGAGAAGTGTTCGGAATGTATTGGGTTCCAGAAGAAGGATATGCAATTAATTCTAACTTAGAATTTGTTGTTATGGATTACTTTGACCATGACCTAAATCAATACATTAAGAAAGCATTAGTAGTAAATGATGGTAAAATATTAGATCCAAAATATATCTACATATTAAAGAAAGCCGTTAGGGCTTAAGAAGAGGGGATGAAAATCCCCTTGATTAATTATTTTGAAAAGGAGGTCATATAAAATGGCAGCAAAACAAGAAAATGTAAATGATGAAGCAAAACTAAAAGCAGAGGAAGAAGCAAAGGCAAAAGCCGAAGCAGAAGCAAAACTAAAAGCAGAGGAAGAAGCAAAGGCAAAAGCCGAAGCAGAAGCAAAACTAAAAGCAGAGGAAGAGGCAAAAGCAAAAGCCGAAGCAGAAAAGAAAGCCAAAGAAAATGCTAATATTGTAAAATTAAAAATCTTAATTGCTTTTACTGACAAATACACAGACCAAGAATATAAGGTCGATGATGTAATATCAGTAGAGGAAGAAAGAGCTAAAGAATTATTAGCTGATCCAAGAAGATTAGTTGAAAAACTAAAATAAAGGAGCAAATAATATGCTAGAAAAGGTAAAAAAGAGTCTTGGAATAACAGGTTCATATCAAGATAATACTATACAGGAATACATTAACGAAGTTAAGCAATACCTTATAGATGGCGGAGTATTGAAAGAAGTAGTAGATCATCCGACATCAGCTGGAATAATAGCAAGAGGAGTATCTGATTTATGGAATTATGGAAGCGGAGGGACATCGTTCTCTCCGTATTTCATGCAAAGGGCAATCCAACTGAGTGGAAAAACAGTAGCGGATTTAGAAAAAAATAATGATGCCAAAGTGGAGGAGGAAAAACAATGAGTGATTATAGAGTAGAAATTAAAAATCCTATTCCACTTGTATTATTAATTCCTAAATCTATTTCAAAAGCAAAAGGCGTTAATAGGTATGTATATCCAACAATCGAAGAAGCATTAGCTATGAAAGATGAGAATAACAATTCTATAAATTTATTTTTTGGAAGTTTCAAAACTTATGGAGGAACAGAAAAGACAGTAAATGGTATATATTCAATAGAAGATACTGCAAACATTGAAACATGGTATAGACCAGATATTGCAAGTAATTGTAAAATCGCTAGAGCAAGTGATAATGCAATATTTGATATTATAAATGAACCAGAAGATATTAATCAAAGACACCAGTTTCTAAAATTTAAAGTAAGAAGAGTTAAAGGAGGCACTTAGATGTCAAATAAATGCTACTTAGAATTTGAAGGATTTGATGAAGCGATTTCAAGACTTAATAAATTAGGTGCAAATGTAAAAAATATTTCTGAAAAAGCATTAAAAAAGACACATTCAATAATTACGAAAAAAGCAGATGAAGCAATTATGCCGCATAATGCAACACATCAAACAGAAAAAAGTTTGCAAAGGGAAGCGGAAATTGAATGGATTGGCAATGTTGCAAGTGTAAAAACAGGATTTAGTATAAATGAAGGTGGACTTGCCTCAATATTTTTAATGTATGGAACGCCAAGAATGAAAAAGGATCAAAAACTATACAATGCATTTTGGAGTAAAAGTACACAAAATGAAATCAAAGAAGCACAAAAAGAAATACTGTATGATGAAATAAGGAGGCTAGATGGATAATATGGAAGAGTTATTAGTGCAATTGATAGAAACATTAGGATACCCAATAATAAAACAAGGAACCATTGGAATAGATGAAGAATATCCAGAGAGCTTTTTTACTTTTTGGAATAATGAAACATTAGGAAACACGTTTTATGATAACAAAGAAAATTCTGTAATATGGTATTTCGACCTAAACTTTTATTCGAGCAATCCAGAGCTAGTGTATAAAGAATTAATGAGAGCAAAGGAATTATTAAATCAACATGGATTTATTATTTATGGCAAAGGTCATGATGTTAAGAGTGATGAAATAACGTATACAGGACGTGGAATAGACGTAAAAATAATTGAAAATTTATAGGAGGGTACAAAAATGAAATTTGAAGAATATAGAGGAGTTAGATCTTTAGTAGTAGCAGAATTAACAGAAACAATAGATGAGAAAGGAAAAACCATTGCTACATATGGAGAAGTTCGACCATTATCTGGAATTCAATCAATAAGTGGAGAAGTTAGCGAATCAAGTGAGTCACATTATTATGATAATATGGCTGCAATCATTGTTGACTCAGAGGGAGCAGATACATATACATTAGTTGTATCTGTTGCAGATAAAAAAACAAGAGCATTGATAGAAGGAACTACATATGATGAGGCAACAGGAGCGTTGATAGGAACACAAAAAAAGAAAAAATATTTTGCAATAGGTTTTATAGCAGATACTGTTAGTGGAATTGAAGAGTACAATTGGATATATAAAGGAAAATTTACAGGTGGAAATAAACAACATCAAACAAAAAATGATGGTACAGATGCAACAAATATGGAATACACTTATACATCAATTCATACAAATGCTACTTATGAAAAAACAGAAAATAAACCTTGTAAATATTTAAGTGTTGATAATGATGGACAAGCAGATTTAGAAACATTTTTTGACAAGGTTACAACACCTGATGATTTAAAGGCAGTAGCATAAGGAGGAAATTATAATGGAGTTAAAATTAAATATTTATAATAAAAAAGAAATAAAAAAAACTTATATTAATGATACATATGATTTAATGTTTGGAACAGTTGAGGACTTTTTAGAACTAGTAAAAATAGACGAAATGAAAACAGGAAGTGATTCAGAAATAATTATGCTTGTAGGAAAAGCTATTCCAAGGGGAATGAATACAATAAAATCATTACTAAAAGAGGTATTTGAAGGTATAACAGATGATGAGTTAAAAAATACAAAAGTAAAAGAAATAATAAATATATTAGTTGATATTGTAAAGTCAAGCATAGTTGAAATGAAAAAAGGAATGAACGGAAAAAACGCATAAAAGGAAGCACTAGCGATGCTTCCTTTTATGAAGTTTTTTTTGAGTTACAGATAAATATTTGCGAAAGTTTTCCGGGACTAAGTCCATTTGAAATACGAAAACAAAGATTTCCAGAAGTATTCTTATTAATGAGAAGAATACATAATAAAAATTTAAAAGACGTAAATAAAGCACATTATCAGGAAGTAAATGGAAAAACAAGATATTATGTACCAGTAAAAGAAAATTAAGAATTATAATACTTACCATAATTGGTAGGTATTTTTATTTTACTAAAAAAGAGGTGGGCAAATGCCAAAAGGAGAGGATATAACAACCAGATATAAAATTGATATATCAGAGCTAAAAGAGAATATAACAGAAGCAACTAAAAATATTAAACTTGCGAATGCAGAATTTAAAGCAGCAAGTTCAGGGATGGATGATTGGACAAAATCAAGTGATGGCTTAAATGCAAAGCTAAAACAATTAAATTCTGTACTAGTTGAAGAAAATAAAAAACTTGATAGCTACAAATCACAATTGCAAGAAGTAGAAAAGGCAGAAACAGAAAATGGAAAAAGATCAGATATATTAAAAGAAAAACTTCAACAATTATCAAGTCAAGGTGTATCTAAAACCTCTGAAGAGTATAAGAAATATGAAAAAGCATTAAGTGAAGTCGAGCAGGAACAAGTTGCAAATTCAAAAGTAGTAGATAAGTTACGAGTAACAATCTTAAATCAACAAGCAACTGTAAATAAAACAGAAAAAGAAATAAGACAATATACTAAAACGCTTAGTGAGATAGAAGATAGATCAAAAGAAGCAACTAAATCAAGTGGACAAGCAGCAAGAGGCTTAAATAATGTGGGAGAAGCAGCACAAAAAGCAGAAAAGAATAGTGATAGTCTAGCAAGTAAATTGGGCGGAGGACTAAAAAAAGGTTTGATGGGAATTGCAACTGTAGCTGTAGGTGCTGTAGCAGGATTTCTATCAGTAGGAACAGCAACGCAAGATACAATAGAAGACATGGGAAAGCTTGAGGCAGCATTTAAAAGTGCAGGATATTCAACAGAAACAGCACAAAAATCATATAAAGGAATGGTTGGAATTTTAGGAGAAACTGATCAATCAGTTGAAGCAGTAAACCATTTAGCAAGGCTTACTAAAAATGAACAAGAGCTTTCAAAATGGACAGATATAGCAACTGGTATCTATGCAACATTTGGAGATAGTTTGCCTCTTGAAGGTTTAACAGAAGCAGCAAATGAAACAGCAAAAGTTGGACAGGTAACTGGACCACTAGCAGATGCTTTAAATTGGGCAGGAATATCAGAGGATGAATTTAATAACAAATTAGCAAAATGTAATAGTGAACAAGAAAGAGCAACATTAATTACAACAACATTAAGTGAAACATATCAAGATGCAGCAAATGTATATAAAGAAGTTAATGGGGATTTAATTGCTTCAAGAGAAGCTACAGCAAACATGAGTACAGCAATGTCAGAAATGGGAAGAGTAGCAATGCCGATTACAACTGCATTAAAACAAGGCTTTGCCAATTTAGTGATAACAATGATACCACGGACTAGAACAAATAGGCGATGGTGTTAGAGGCTTGATGGATGGAACAAAAGGAGCAGCAGAAAAATTAAAAAATGGAATAGCAGAAACTTTAAGTGTATTGCTAGATAAACTAACAAAGATATTACCAAACATATTAGGTATTGGCTCTCAAATAATAATGTCATTAATAGAAGGTATTATCAATGCTGCTCCACAAGTGGTTAAAAGTGTTATTGAAATAATACCTCAAATAATACAAACATTATTAAATATGTTGCCGCAACTTGTAGCTGCTGGAGTAGAGATAATTCAAAGTATATTAACAGGACTAGGGCAAATGCTCCCAAAAATAACTATCAAAATAGTACAATTAATAAATGTGATTATAACAGCTTTAATAGATGGAATACCAGATTTAATAAATGCTGCAGTTCAATTTTTTATGGCAATAATAGAAGCAATACCAATAATTATAGAAGCATTAGTTACTAATATAGGAGAAATTATAGATACTATTATCTATGGATTAACAGATGCAATACCTACGTTGATACAAGGAGCATTACAATTATTAAATGCTATAGTAGAAGCAATACCAAAAATTATACCAAGGCTAGTAGAAGCAATACCTACTATTATAGAGTCAATAGTTAATGGGCTAGTAGAAAATTTGCCTATTGTAATAGATGGTGCACTCCAGTTACTTATGGGTATTATACAAGCAATACCACAGATAATACAAGCATTGATACCAGAGATACCAAGAATAGTGATAACAATAGTAAAAACTTTAATTGAAAATTTGCCAATACTAATACAAGGTGCAGTTCAATTGCTAATGGGACTGATAGAAGCAATACCTCAGATTTGCATAGAACTTGTAAAAGCTATGCCACAAATAATTGTAGCAATTTTTGAAGGATTGGCAGATTTACAAGGACAATTAAGCGAATTTTTTAGTGGAATATGGGAAAATGTAAAGAATGTATTTATGAATTTCGTGATATGGGTTTATGAAAATACAATAAAACCAGTCAATGATTTTTTCAGTAATTTATGGGATAGTATAAAAAATGCTGCAAGTAATGCATGGGAAGGAATCAAAAATATATTTATAAATGTTGCAATGTGGATTTATGAAAATACTGTTAAACCTGTTAATGACTTTTTTAGTGGTATGTGGGAAAATGTAAAGAATACTGCAAGTAATGCATGGGAAGGAATCAAATCGATATTTTCTAAAGTTGGAACTTTTTTTAAAGATACATTTCAAAATGCATGGCAAAAGGTAAAAGATGTATTTTCAACTGGTGGAAAAATATTTAGTGGAATAAAAGAAGGAATTGTAAGTGCATTCAAAAATATAGTTAATACAATAATTAGAGGAATAAATAAAGTTGTTGCAATTCCATTTAATGCAATAAATTCAATGCTAGATAAAATACGTGGTATAGAAATTTTAGGCGTTTCGCCATTTAGCTGGATAGGTCAAATAGGTGTACCTCAAATTCCAGAACTTGAACGTGGAGCATTATTGAAAAAAGGACAAGTTGGATTATTAGAAGGAAATGGAGCAGAGGCTGTTGTACCACTTGAACGAAATAAATATTGGATTAAAGCAGTGGCAGATGATATGAAAAAACAAATGCAAGACAATTCATTTAATAATATATCTGGTACATCAAATTCAACACCTGATATTAATTTCACACAAGTAATAAATGCACCTAAACAACCTTCGAGATTAGAACTGTATAGACAAACAAAGAACTTATTAGAATTTACGAAAGCACAACTAAATTAGGAGGAAATAAATGTATACATTAAAAATTGAAAATTCAAAAGGAGCAGTTCTTGAACTTACTAATAATGAAGAAAATTACCAAGTAGTAAAAATAGATGGATTAGATCCACCAAAAGCTAACATAATCACATCAGAGTTTGCAAATGGAGATGGTTCATCTTTTCAAAGTTCAAAAATGGTAAATAGACAAATTGTTATTACAGTATATATAAATGGAGATGCTCAAAAAAACAGAGAGAAACTATACAAGTATTTTAGAAGTAAAGAATGGTGTAAAATTTATTATAAAAATGATACTAGAAATGTTTATATAGAAGGTTATGTACAAGCTTTTGACGTATCAGCGTTTGTAAAGAAACAAGTAGCTCAAATTTCTATTTTATGCCCAAATCCATATTTTAAAGATATGCAGACAATAGTTCAAAGCATTTCAAAAATTATAAAAAAGTTTGCTTTTCCATTTTCTATAGAAATTGAGGAGCCAATTCCTTTTTCTGAGTTAGAGCTTGAAAAAGTTACTCCTGTTATAAATGAGAGCGAAAGTGAAACAGGACTAATTATAAATGCAACTTTTATGGGAACAGTTAATAAACTAGAAATTCGTAATGTAGACACAGGAGAACGCTTCATTATTGATTATGAATTTATAAAAAACGATAAATTGCTAATAGACTGCAACAGAGGAAGTAAGAAAGTGACACTTACTAGAGATGCAATTGAATATAATTTAATTCCTTATAGAAGGAAAGGCTCAGTATTTTTCCAGCTAGGAGTTGGAGAAAATAATTTTAGTTTTTTAGCTAATGAAGGAAATGATGACATTTTAGTAGACATTCATTTTAATTATAACAAAGTATATATAGGAGTTTAGTAGAATATGGAAGAACTATATTTGTTAGATAATAATCGAAAAGTAAAACATATAATTGATACATATTCAAGTGTAATTTGGGCTTCGAGATATAATTCTGTAGGAGATTGTGAACTAGTAATTTCTGCTTCTTTTGAAAATTTAACAAAGATTAAAGAAAGCAGATATATTGTACGAGATGATGACGATATGGTTTGTGAAATTGAAAAAATAGAAATGAAAACTGACATTGAGAATGGCGATCAACTTATTATATATGGTACAGATGTGAAAAAGATCTTAAAACAAAGGATTGTTGCAAAACAAATTAATTTTAATGGACTTGTTGAAGACTATATAAGAACACTAATCAATGAATCAATAATTAATCCTATAGATGTAGATAGAAAAATAGATAATTTCATTTTAGGAGAAAAACAAGGTTTTACGGAGATGATAAAGCAGCAGACTACTTATAACAATGTTGGAGAAAAAATAGAAGAAATTTGCAAGCAATATGGATGGGGTTACAAAATAGTTCTAAATAACGAAGAATTTGTTTTCTTATTATACAAAGGTAAAGATTTAAGTGATTATATTTCATTTACAGAGAGTAATGATAATATTTCAACTACAGAATATTTAGAAGATAACAAAAATGTAAAAAATGTAGCTTTTGTTGCAGGAGAAGGAGAAGGAGCAAATAGAACAACAGTAACAGTTGGAGAAGGTAAAGGAATTGATAGATATGAATTATATGTTGATTCAAGAGATGTTTCAAGCACGATTAATTATGATGAATTAATAAAAAATTATCCAAATGGAACAATAAAAAAAATAGATGGCAAATCATATTATCAAGTTAATGGAGAAAATATAGCTATAATCACATATTACGAAAATAGCGAAGACATTAAAGATATTACAGACTGTATTTTACTTAATATTGTTTATATTGAGAACTTAAAAAGTGAAGGATATGAAGCATTAGCTGAGTGTATTTCTACTATAAGTTTTACAGGAACAGTTATAGTTAACTGTGGATATACATATAAAGAAGATTATAATTTAGGAGATATTGTCAATGTAGAAAGTGAATATGGAATATCTATAAATATTAGAATAACTGAAATAATAGAAAGTAAAGATAGTAATGGTTATATTATAATGCCTACATTTGATTTTAAAAATGGATAAATAAGTATAAGGAGGCAAGTAAACAATGATAGATGATGTTAAATATGAAGTGGAAGCTGGATTTTTTGATGCAATTAATCGAGACAGATTATATTCAGCAGAAGATATGAATAGACCTTATGTAAAATTGATTAGTGATGGAGTTTTTGCAACACCAGAACGGAGAACGTTCGACTGAATTACAAGTTTTTGCTATGAATGAGGGAATGAATGTAATAGTATCAGCAGGAAATGCATTTATTTCAAATAGATGGTTTGAAAATCCCAGTGATTTTATTATAACTATATCACAAAATTCGAACATATTAACAAGAATAGATAGTATTATTGCACAAGTAGACAAGACGCAAGCAGGGAGAAGCGGAAATATAGTATATAGACAAGGAATAGCTTCGAGCAATCCTATACATCCGCTAATTAATACTGAAGAAAATGTATATGAGCTTAGATTAGCAGACATTATAGTTAGTCCTTCTTGTGTAAAAATTACACAAGATTTAATTACGGACTGTAGAGGAAGTGAAGATTGTCAATGGATAACAAGTTTGATAAAACAGGTAGATACCTCTACATTATTTGTGCAGTGGCAAGAGGCATATAATAAATATTTTGCTGAAACTAAGCAGAACGTAACAGATTTTTGCAAGGAAGAAGAGCAAGCTTTTTTAGAATGGTTTACGATTATTCAGGAGAAGTTAGATGGTAATACTGCAGGAAATTTGCTAAATTTAATTAATGAAGTAAAATCAGAATTAAATACTAAATCAGACATCCCACGCAGGAAAAATATAATACTTTTATCTACTAACTGGCAACTAAACGAAACAACAAATAAATACGAATACAGAATAGACGATACTAGTATAACAGAAAATGACGATATAGATCCGCGAATAGAAGACGAAGAGCAAGAAGAGGCATTTGCAAATATAGAACCAAGGTTGTATAGCTATAATGGATATTATGTTTTTATAGCTAAAGAATTAGTAGAAGTTGATATACAAATGGAATTAGTTATAACAAGAACAAAGCTGGAGGTGGAAGTATGAGATGTAAGATAAATCGGACGAGGACGGTGGAAGTGCTAAAATAAATGGGATAATAGAAGAATACAAAGTAGCTAGTCGGTGGAAATATTAATGCACGGAGATTTCGTGAAGTTTTTAACTGATTACAAAGAAGCAACACGGAGGGATTGAAACAGAAGTAGCAGAAGTGTTAGGTAGTGATTATAATATATCAGCAGTAGCATTGAATGAGAATAAAGTATTTATAACTTATCAAACTAAAGAAACTGTAAATAATAATGTTAGATATCGTGTATATGCATGTATTGTTACAATAAATAATAGTGATATAGCAATAAGTATTACTAAAGAGTTATATGATACTTCTCAACAATCGTTAACTAGCAGTAAATTTGCTATTGTAGTATTTAATGAAAGTAAAGTTGTTGTGATTTGTTCTAATAATGCAAATATATTTGCTTTTATATGTGAAATAACAAGCTCTGAAATCATAAGTTCTGATATGAAAACGATACTTAGCAATAATTATATAGACAAATCAACAATATCAGCAATTGCTCTAGACTCTAGCAATTTTATTCTAAAATTTGCACAAACAAATAATGAAGGCTATATACTTGTATATTTGTTTAATATTGACGGAACTAATATACGACAATTGACAGTAAATAGTATAACTAGTAGCTTCTTTAAATATAATTCGAAACTTGTTAAATTAAGCAATAATAAATTTGTCGTTGTATTTCTTTCAGAAGCTAAAAGCACAACAAGAGGTAATGCTTATTTATATGCAGCAGTATTTAATATAAATAACGAGATAATAAATTCTGGAAAATATACGTTATTAGACTCAAGCAAAGAAAATCTTTATAATACAGATTTTTCGGTATCAGTATTGAATGAAAATAAAATACTCATAGGATATGGAAGTAAACTAAAAGCTATGATATGCGAAATAAGCGGTTTAGAAATAACATCAAGTACAGCAGTAGAATTAAATGTAGATAGTTTAGGAGGCAATGTAGTATCAACAGTAGCTTTATCAGAAAATCGAGTACTAATAATACATGGTTGTCACTTATATGCAACAATATGCAGAATAGAGGGAACTGAAATAATTGAAGAACAAACATTGCAATTACTAACTAATGAAAGTGTAGCTGAGTTTTCAATTGATACAGTGAAATTGCTTGATAATTCAATATTTATATCATATAAGAAATCAGACAACAAAGTATATGCGATTGTATTAAATTATTTGAATAATTTCATTAAGAAAGTAACAAAACGAACAGAGAAAATACGGACGGTGTGACAATTAAAAATGGTACAATTGGTCAGCTAGTGCCAGTTGCAGTGCCACATTATGCAGAGGAGGAAATTTAAAATGTATTTATTAACAAATCACAAAAACGTGATAACGCACATAAGCGAGGATATTCGGAGAACAGGAGATAAGCAAAAACGTATTGGTCGATGGAGGCAGTCTAGCAATACCACGTCTACATATAAAAGAAATCTATGAAGTAGCAGAAGTGCCAGACGAGGTAATTGAACAGAAGTATTGTTACACAACAGAAAAAGGCTTTTATTTAAACAAAAACTATATAGAACCATACGACTCAAATGCTGAGATAGAAGCATTAAAAGAACAAATTACAGAAATACAGCTTGCATTAGTAGAGCAAGCAGGAAGTGAGGTGTAGAACATGGCTAAGATATGGTATAGATTAATTCAAAAAAGGCTTAAAACAATTGAAGATGTACCAAAGAAGTTTAAAGCAGATGTACAAGCGTTACTTGAAACAAGAGAAGAAAGCGAGGAATAGTGTATGGAAAAAGAATTAGAAGAATTTAAACTAGAAGTTCTGACACAGTTAGCGGTAATAAATAGTAAGCTAGATGGATACGGCGAAATCAAAAAAACTGTGTATGAAACAGAGACAACAAGCAAAGAAAATAAAGACGACATTAAAGAATTACAAGATAAGTTCAAATGGCTATCTCGAACAACAGCAGGAGCAATAATTACTGGCATTGTAGGGATAGTTTTTATATTCATAAAAATTGGAATGGGGGTAGGATAAAAAAATGGAAGTATTAAAACAGATAGGCATTAATTTAGCAAACTTGCTAAAAGTAAAAACAATTCTAAGCTTATGCGTAATTATAACAACATGTATATTAACATTTGAGCATATAATAAGCGTAGAAGCATTTATGGCAATAGCAAGTGCAATAATTACATATTACTTTACAAAAGAGAACTCAGAGTTAAGTGAAAATAAAATAAAAAATGAGGAGGAATAAAATATGAAAATAGGAGTAGATGCAGGACATGGCTTACACACAGCTGGAAAAAGATGTGCAAAACAATTTGATGCAAATGAGACTAGAGAATGGGTGTTGAATAGTAGAGTAGCAACAAAAGTGTGTGAAATATTAAATAGAAGTGGAGTAGAAACATTAAGACTAGATGACACAACTGGAAATACAGACGTAAGTCTAAGTACAAGATGCACAAATGCAAACAATGCTAATGTAGATTTAGTAGTATCAATACATCACAATGCAGGTGGTGGAACAGGGATAGAAACATATGTATATAATGAAACTCTCAAAAACGGAGAAACAGGAAGAATAGCAACATTAGTAAATAATAAAGCAGTAGAAAAAACAGGAATGAGAAATAGAGGAGTAAAGACAAAAGACTTAGCAATAATAAGAGATACAAAAATGAAAGCTTGTTTAATAGAATGTGGATTTATGGATAACGAGTTTGATACACCGCTTATCTTAACTGAAGAATATGCAAATAAAGTAGCAAGTGGAATTGCAGAAGGAATACTTACATACTATAATATAGAAAATACATCAGATCAAAACAATTCAAAGAAAATAGATGTAAAATATCAAGCATATGCAGATGGTAAATGGTATCCAGACGTAATAAATACAAACGACCATGCAGGAACAAAAGGAGAAGCTATAAGTGGATTTAGGGGAAATACAGTAGGAAAAGAAGAAGTAGTAGGAAAGCTTATATATTGCGTAGGACTATTAAACGATAGGTGGCTTGGAGAAATAACAGATAGAGAAAAAGATAAGTCGGGGGACAATTTTGCTGGAATACTTGGAAAACCAATCGATAGAATAATGATAAAATGCACAAAAAGGCAAGCAAAATATAGAGTACGTCTTCTAAATGGAGAATGGTTACCATGGGTATTCGGATATAATAAAGAGGATAAAGAAAACGGATATGCAGGAATTAAAGGCAAAATGATTGATGCTATACAAGTTGAAATAGTATAATAAGAGGGAGCAAAAGCTCCCCACAATTTAATAGCGATTAACAATATATTGATAATCAGCAAGTGTGTATTCGTCAGAATGCATTATTACTAGCATAATGCTACTTGCGTCATATCCTTCTTCTTTAGCTTCAAATCGCCTTTTTAATTCTTCTCTGCCTAATGCTGCCATTTGGTCTAATAAGCTAGACATACTAATCACCTCCTTTGTTAGTATTTTACGTTAGTTGAGGCTTAGTTCAAAATTTGTCTAATAATGTGTTGAAAATTAAATAAAAGTGTGATAAAATTCTTATCAAATAAAGAAAAGGATGTTTAATTGTGGAAATTTTAGCAAGTATAATAGAGTTAATAAATGCAATAATAGGTTTAATAGGAGCTGGAGCTTTCTATACATTGTTAGGAATAATATTATTAATATCTATAATTGTCATAATTCTCTTTATACGAAAAAACATCAAAAGGAAAATACAGATTGCTCATAGTCAAATGGTTATGTGTGACAAATGTGAAGACATATATTTTAAAATGATAAAAAATTACAAGAGTGGCGGGATGAAAGCAGAGCAATTCAGCCATGTAATATTAGATGAGCTAAAAGAATTTTTAAATCAAGTATCTGAAATGTTTACTCTAATAACAGGGAAAGAAATATATTCAACATTGAGATTTTTAGAAACTAAAAAAACAATAAATAAGTCAAATGTAATTATGCTTCAATATTCTAAGAATTGTGAAAGAAACAGAATAGAAGAATTCAGAAAAATTCTCAGAGGGGAAATAAAAAATTTAAAAGTTGTTGAACGTAATACTGATTTTTATGAAATAATAGGTGATAATCGAGAAAATAGGGACCCTTACTTTTATGAGAAAGATTTAAAAAAATATGATAAAAACTTAAAAAAGTCGCACAAGAAAGGATACAAGAATACAACAGAGAATTGGGAACAATATTATTTAGGACGAGTAGTAGTTCCAATAAGAGCACCAAATGAAAGGTTATTTTTTAATGATAAAACTGAAGGATATGACATAATAGGATTTCTAACGATAGATTCAAAATCTAAATATGCTTTTTCAAATAAAGCACACCTTAAAAATTTTAACTTATCTATATTAGAAACATATTCAGCTTACCTATATATGATACTTAGTAAGTATAAATACTATTTGAAAAGACTAGGGGAAAAGGAAGGAATGATTTAAATGAAATATATCGAAAAATTTTATAAAAAAATATTATTGTTAATTAATCCACCTAAAAATATAGAAAGAGTTAAGGATAAATATACAATATCTGAAATTTTTCCTTCAAAAGGAATGATGGAGGACGCCTTAAAAAGTGCCCTAAAATAATTTAGCTTGACAAATTAAGAATATGCGATATAATTAATATAATGTAAATTAGTATTCTACATATTTTGTTAGTATTGCAGTAAAATCAATTTTTAATAGTCTAATTATAGTAGAATGTAAATGTATTTTCAATAGTGAAATTAATATCTGTTGCTTTAAGTTATAATATAAATATACTAGAATGTAAAAATATAAATATAATATTTAATGCTGGAAATAAGAACAATCTAAAGAACATAGAATGTAAACTCAACTGCTTTTGCTGTATCATTCGTGTTTGTGCTAAGTAATAATATAAATATTGTAGAAAACATATTTGACATAATACAAATAAGATGCTATAATAACAAAAGATATATAACTACGATTGAAGTTTTAATTGTAGAGATAAAGAAGCTAAGAAAAGAGAAAGCTTAGCTTCTTTGTTTTTATATAAAATTCATACACTTTGTAATGTTCTTCTTGTCAGAATTTATAATGTGTGAATAAGTTTGTAGTGTTTCAACAGCAGAAGAATGTCCGTAGCTGTTTGCTAACGAAAAGTATCGAATTCGCACTATTTTGTAGCTTAGAGAGAAGAAAAGATGCATAGATATGTCTTATATCGTGCAGAGTTATTTTCTTCAAATTCGAGTGCTTCATTAATTTATGAAACTCACAAGAAACATATGTACTAGATAGTTTGAATAATGGCTCATTATCTTTCAGTTTTCTACAATAGAAGTATAATAATATAGTTATTTTCAAGTCAATATTGATAATTCTAGTTTTATGAGATTTAGCAGTATGTACAACAATTTTTCTTTCTCTAAATCGTATATCGTATTTTCTTAAATTTAGTAGTTCTACTTTTCTCATACCGCGTATGCAAATCTAGTAATACAAAGAAATATAATTTAGTATTCTTAAATAGCTTTTTTAATTGTTTTATATACTTTTTAGAATAGTCTATATCTTTAACATATTCGCGTAACACATGATTTACTTTAACACCGCAGCATGGATTTTCAACAATATATTTGTGAGAAATAGCATAATTAAATATAGTTTTTAACATTCTATAATATCTGTAAACAGTAGTATCTTTTAATAACATACAACGTTTATAATTAATAAAATTTTGTATATCGTCAACAGTAATATTAGTTAAATAGCCATTTTTCATAAACTTTTTGAAATCATTAATATAGTATTTTATATTATCAGCTGACGTTTTATTTAATGACTCTAAGTATCTATCAAACAATTCATACAAAGTGATTTGTCTTTCGTTAGTGCTAGCATATGCTAGAGAATTAGACTCTAGCATAGACTATACTTTCTCTATAACAATATAATTATAATCTTTATAGTCATTAGTTATTTTGTATCCGTCAATTTTATTATTTAATAATATGCTTAATTCTTCAGAACTTAAGAAATCTTTACAATATCTGCATGTTTCACCAACTTCTAATAATTCTCCATTGTTTTCAAGTTCAATAATACCTTCTACTAATAATTTTTCTTTCATAATAAAACCACCTTTCAAATTTTTCTTGAAAGATGTTTAAACTTATGTTATAATAAACATACATCTTTCAAGATGTGGCTTGTATATAGTTTCTACCGTCCAAAGTTGAAAACTATATGCAAGTGCTTTTTGTTTTCCCTTACTGTAATTATAGTATACTATACTGTCGACAGTATGTCAATACTTTTTTGCAAATTTCTTTAAATATTTTTCAATTTGCTCTGTTCCCCATTGATTTCTCGATATTCCTTGCTCTTCTAATAAAGCAACGAACTTTTCGCCTAAATTTTTGTCAACTCTTAATTCAATTCTTTTGTATTTACTTTTTGCCCAGTCACCTTCTTTTTGATAATTCCTAGCCATTTTTATTTCCTCCCTTGATTTTTTATATTATATCTAATATAATATTTATACAAGAGAGGGAGGACCCTCTCGAGTTTTACAAGTCTCGTAAGATTAGTTTAACTTGATTGCGATTGTTTTGCTGTCTTACTTTAACTTGTTTTTGTGCTTGTCTATGTACTAGATAGATAAGCACTCTTTTAATTAAAATCATATACATCAACTCCTTTCATGTCTATATATTATCATACTGTCGACAGTATGTCAATACTTTTTTCATGACTTTTTAAAATATTTTTCATATCAATTATATATCACAAATTATATATCACAAATTATATATAAACAACTTCATTGTTACATGTATGTACACACTATTTTACGATGTATATACAACTAGATTACGAAGTATATAAAGATGTACTTTTCTTAGTTTTTATATGCTTCTTATTTAATTATTTAATAAATAATGTTAAAAAAATATAGAAAAGATTATTAAGAGAAGCAATACATAATATATAGAAAAATTTTCATAATAACAAAAAAGGAGTTGTTGTTATGAAAATTAAAATGAAGATAAGAGAAGTAAGAGAAAGTAAAAAAATTAGTTTAAGAGAACTATCTAGATTGACAAATATAACAAAAAGTTATTTAAGTTGTGTTGAACGAAACGAAAAGAACCCAAGTTTAGCTATAATTATTAGAATAGCAATAGCATTAAATGTAGATGAAAAAGAATTATACGAAATTCAGTTTTAATCTTTTTGCATCTTTTTTAGTCTTTTAAAGTCTTTTCTTGTACTTTTTAATACGTTATACCATAGAGAACCAATTTTGGTGTATAAAGTATAAATAAGAAAAGTGAGAGGAGAAAAAATATGAAAAATTTGATTTTAAAAGAGATTTATGTTAAAATGACTATAAAAGAAAAAATAATTGTGAAACTACACAAAAGAATATTTATTAAAGTATACAAAATGGGAATTGAGAAAGGGCTTAATGCAGTTTTATAAAATATAAATTTTTTAGATGCTTAATAGCATAAACAATAAGCACCACCATATTGAGAAATTATATTTTTAGCAAGTTCTGTATTTGTTTCTTTTATTCTTACAGGATATTCTAATACTTTATCATAAGTCCACATTAGAAATTACCTCCTTCCCATGGCCAAGGCTCTTCAAGCCAACGCCATTTGTTACAAGGATAATATATGCTAAGTGGTCCATATACCTTTTGATATTTATCCTTTAATTCTTTTAAAGTCTTACAATAACTATTATGCAAGCATAATGCTCTTTCATCATTTGGGTGTGTATCTAAATATAATCCAAGTTCAATTACAGCAAAGTTATAACATTTAATTTGATGTATTAGATCCTCACGTGCAACATTGTCTTTCTCACAAGAGCATGAACAAGAGCAAGTTACTCTATTTTCTACCATATCTAAATATTCTGTATCTTCATTCATCCGTTACATCCTCCTTTAATTGGATTTGTATCCATAAGATATTGAATCTGTGCCATAGATTGACCAGGGCAATATTCACTAACTAATTCAGGAAAGATAGTTCCTTTATGAAGTCCCGAACATGGCATAAATGTTTCGTTCATAACCTGCATTGGAACATAACTTTGGGCATACATTGGGTTAGCTGGAAATCCGTTGTCTTCATCTTCAAAACCGCAACCACAATTAGAGTTAAAATTGTCTTGAGGATAATTTGGTACATTATTACATAAAGTTTCTAGTTCATTTTTATCATGATTATTTGGGTTATTTAGACAGAAGCATTTTCTTCTTCTACAATTACACATTTTAATTCCTCCTTTAAATTTGTATACTATATAGTATGTCTATATAGTTTGTATAGTGACAAATTATCTGAATTTGCGACAAGTTAAAAGCACTTGCAAAATAACTATTTTTATGATAAAATATGACATATTATAAGGTTAGGAGAGTTTTACTAATGGAAGTAATATCTAAAACAAAAAAAATGGTTTTATCAGCACTTTTACTTACATTATCAATAGTACTATATAGGTTTTTATCAATTAAGACTCCAATATTGGCAATAAATTTTAGTTTTGTACCAATTATGCTTGCAGGAATTTGGCTCGGACCCAAATATACAATTTTAATTGCCGGGCTTTCTGATTTAATCGGTGCAATACTTTTCCCATTTGGAGAGTTTTTTATAGGCTTCACAATAAGCTCGTGTTTATCAGGTCTTATCTATGGATTAATACTTTATAAAAAGGATGGAGAATTAACAAATAAAGGACTTATTATAAGACTTATTATTTCATGTGCATTAGTTATATTTATTGTAAATACAGCTTTAAATACTTTTTGGCTAGTTATAATGTATGATAAGGCTTTTGTAGTATTATTTACAGCAAGAATTGCAAAAGAGATTATAATGTTCCCAATACAAGTGTTTTCAATGTTTGTAATTGTTCAAGGTCTAAGACCAATTACAAAGAAATATTTAACATAAGGAGTAAGAGGATGGAGATTGGAGAATATTTAGCAAAATTTGCAAGTATAACAAGAAAACCGAATTTAGATGCAATGAGATATTTTATGGAGGAATTTGGAAATCCTCAGGAAAAAACTAAGTTCATACATATTGCTGGTACTAATGGAAAAGGCAGTGTAACAGAAATGATTAATAATTGCCTCGTAAATGCTGGATATAAGGTTCGGAAAATTTATTTCTCCACATTTAATTAAATATAATGAAAGAATGTCTATTAATAATGTAAATATTAGTGACGAAGAAATATCAAGAATACTAGATAAAGTGGCGGAGAAGGTTAATATATATAATAATATGCATGATACAAAGGTAAAGGAATTTGAGGTTATAACAACAATTGCACTTATATATTTTGCAGAAAATAACTGCGACTTTGTAGTTTTAGAAACAGGATTAGGTGGAAGAGATGACTGTACTAACATTGTAGATGGAGAGATATCAGTTATAACAGATATCGGGCTTGACCACATGGATATATTAGGTAGTACAATAGAGGAAATTGCAAAAGTGAAAGCTGGAATTATAAAAGAAGATAAGGTTACTGTTATGTATGCACAAGAAGGCATAACAGATATAATTGAAGCGGTTTGCAAAGATAAGAAGAATACATTGCGTTTAGTTGATAAGGGGAATATCATTAATTATTCATATGACAAAGACTTCCAAAAGCTTGATTATAAAGGATATAAAGATATATTAGTTAATTTAAAAGGGAAGTGCCAAGTATATAATGCAAGCCTTTGCTTAGAGTGTATGGATATTTTGAGAGAAAAAGGATATAAAATCACAGCTGAGGCTGTAAAAACACGGACTTAAAACAGTGGTGCATAAAGCGAGATTCCAGAAGCTATGCCAAATGCCAGAGGTGATTTTTGATGGAGGGCATAATGAGAATGCAATTAAGAATTTGAAAGCAATGATAAATCAGTATTATTTAGATAAAGAAAAGATATACATTGTATCTATTCTAAAATCTAAAGACTATAAAACTGTAATAAATTTGCTTATGGAGGAAAAGGGGAGCTTTATATTTACAAGTGGAAATGACGAAAAAAGATATGCTCCTAAAGAAGAGTTATATAATGAAGCAAAAAAATATAGAAATGAAGATATTTATATGAAGGATTTAGAAAATGCGATAATAGAAGCAATTAAACTGGATAGCAAAAAAGTTATTATGGTGGTTCGGAAGCTTCTATGTTTATGGAGATGTTTTAAAGTTTATTCAAGAAGGGAAAGGCAAATGCTAGAATTTGGTAATGTAAGTTATAAATATAAAGATGGCAAGAAGGCATTAGAAAATATCAATTTTGAGTTAAAAGAAGGAGAGATACTTGCGATTATTGGGAAAAATGGATCAGGTAAATCAACTCTTGCAAGAATTGCAGCAGGAATAACTATGCCAGAAGCAGGAGATGTGATAGCATTTGGAATAAATACAAGGGATAAGGATAAATTTATAGAGTTTAGAAAAAATGTACGGAATAGTTTTTCAAAATCCAGAAAACCAAATAATATTTAATAATGTTCATGATGACCTAATTTTTGCATTAGATAATTTAAATCTAGATAATAAAGAGGAAAGAATAAAAGGAGCACTAAAAGAAGTGCGGAATGCTAGAATATATAAATAATCCAAGTTATGACTTATCATTAGGACAGAAGCAAAGAATAACAATAGCAGGAGTGCTAAGTATAAAACCAAAGATAATAATATTGGATGAGCCGACAGCTATGTTAGATTCAGAGGGAAAAGAAAGTATAAAGAATATTATAAGGAGACTAAAGGAGAAACGTTTTACAATAATATATATAACAAATATAATT
>CARDEQ010000001.1:0-4131 GCA_948958005.1 uncultured Clostridia bacterium | reverse complement strand
TAAAAGAGTTTGAAACAAAGGATATACTAGATAATATAGATTTTTTAAAAGAAAAAGGAATAACAATACCAAAAGCAGTTTATACAATGAAACGTTTACAAGAAAGAGGAATAGAAATAGATTTGTTAGATTTAATATAGGGAGAATAGAATGTCAGTAGTTATTGCTTTTATAGCGTTTTTAATATATGCAAGTGCAATATTTTTTATAAAGAATTATTATCTATTGGAAATTGTCTTTGCAGTCAATTTAATATTAATGATTGTATTTAATGTAGGTTATAAAAAAACGACAATATTTTTGATTAAGCTTTTGCCATTCATAACATTTACAGGAGTTATTAATACAATTCTTGGCGGAATTTATTTGGGAATGCTAATATCCATAAGATTAATATTAGTTTGTCAAGTGACTTATATTTTTTCAGAAAGGATGACACCTAAAAAAATACAATATGCTGTTGAAAAAATTTTAATACCACTTAAGTTATTCAAAATAAATACTAAAGAAATTGGAATAATAGTAGCAATTTCAATTTCTTTTATTCCTATAATACAAAAAGAAATTCAGAATTTGAAATATTCTTTAACATCAAAAGGATTTCAAATGAATTTTCGAAATGTTATCAAAAGACCAAATATTATAATAGCTCCACTTATAACTTCAGTAATTAAAAGAACTGCAGAAATTGAGGAGAGTTTAATTTCTAGAGGATATATTTCATAGATTTATAAAAAAATCAAAAAAAGTTTTCAAAAAACTTGAATAAAATTGATATATAGGATATAATAAAAGATATAAAAATTTTTGGAGGAAGCTTATGAAAAAGACAAACTCTGAAAAAGGTTCAATTTCAGTATTTGTAATAGTAGCATTTATATTTTGTATGACAGTATTAATGAATGTATATTGGTCAAGCACAAATTACCAAGTTACAGTTTTACAAGCACAGCAGCGTATAAAAGAAACATATTCTCAAGATATGAAGGATATAAATAATATACACAATGAATTATTAAAACAAGAATCTGTATAAAGAAACAAAAGCAAAATGTATTAAAGATATGTAAAAGTGAGAGCAAGAGTTAATTGTCACATACTAATATATTTTTGCTTTTTTTAAAAGTTAAAGATATAGAAAGAAAATGGCAAAAGCCTAGGATGGAGGAAGAAATGGGAGAGGTTATAGTTATAACATCAGGGAAAGGTGGAGTTGGAAAGACAACTACAACTGCAAATTTGGGTGCATCTTTAGCACTAGAAGGAAAAAAGGTTGCACTTGTTGATACAGACATAGGATTAAGAAATCTAGATGTCGTTATGGGGTTAGAAAATAGAATTGTATATGATATCGTTGATGTCGTAGAAGAAAGATGTAAATTGAGACAAGCTTTAATTAAGGATAAAAGATATGACGAATTATTTCTTTTACCAGCAGCACAAACAAGAGATAAGAGTGCTATAAATGAAGATCAAATGAAGGCTTTGACACAAGAATTAAAACAAAGTTTTGATTACATACTAATTGATTGTCCAGCAGGAATTGAACAAGGCTTTAAGAATGCTGTTGCAGGTGCAGATAGAGCAATTGTTGTAACTACTGCAGAAATTTCTGCAATAAGAGATGCTGATAGAATAATTGGGTTACTAGAAGCATTAGAACTTAAAAATTCAGAACTTATAATAAATAGAATTAGACCAAGTATGGTTAAAAAAGGTGAAATGATGGACGTAGAGGACATCGTAGATCTTCTTTCAATAGACTTAACTGGAGTAGTTCCAGATGATGAGTACATAATCACACAAACAAATAAAGGAGAACCCGTAGTATCTAATAAAAAGGCTCCTTCTGGTAGAGCTTATAGAGAGATAGCAAGAAGAGTTTTAGGAGAGAATGTTGAAGTTACAATACCTGGAAGAGATAGAGGCTTTTTATCAAAGATAAAAAACATATTTAGTAAAAAATAAGAAAACTTATAGATGGGTGGAATAAACATGTTTGAAAACATTATGAATTTTTTTAGGAATTTAGGAAAATCAGACAAGAAAGAAAATAATTCAAGAGATACTGCAAAGGAAAGATTGCATTTAGTTTTGATGCAAGATAGAGCAAATGTTTCAGCTGACTTCTTAGACCTAATGAGACAGGAGATAATTGAAGTAATAAAGAAATATGTGGAAGTAGATGAATCAGAAATAGATGTCAGAATGACAAATAAACAAAATGACGATGGAAGTAATGGGGCACCAGCATTATATGCTAATATTCCTATTGTAAATATAAAAAATGATATATTAGTTGAGAAGAAAAAAGCAGCAGAAGCAGCAAAAGTAGAAAATGTGCGAGTAGAAACAGTTGAACAAATAGCTGAGAATAACGGAGGAAATCAAGAAGAAATAGTAATTGAAGAATATAGAGAAGAAAATAATGAACCAATACAAGAGGAAATAGCAAAACAAGAGACAGTAAACAATTAAAATGTAAGAGGTTTGTTAATGGGTAAAAAATTATTAAAGAATATTGAGTGGGGAGTACTGATTTGTTCACTACTATTGCTAGCAATAGGATTTATTGCATTATTTTCAGCAACAAAAGATGCTGGATTTGATGAGTTTAAAAAGCAAGCAATATGGACATTTATTAGTATTCCCATCATGATAATAGTCATATTTATAGATTACAATACAATTTCTAAAATGTCACCAGTTCTTTATGGACTGGCGCTTATTGCACTTATAGCAGTTTTATTCACAGAGCCAATACATGGAGCAAGAAGCTGGTTTAAAATTACAGAAACAAATACTATACAACCAAGTGAGTTTACTAAAATCATACTTATTATTTTTCTTTCATACATAATCACAAAATTGCAAAAAGATGATAAAACTGAAATAAATAAAATATGGAAATTAGGGATAGTTCGGAATTTCAGTAGGCGTTCCTATTATATTAATTGCTATGCAGCCTGATTATGGTACAGTTATGGCATTTGTTGTTGGTATAGCATTCATACTTTTTGCATCTGGTATAGATAAAAAATACGTAATAGCAACTCTTCTTATTATAGTTATTGCATTGCCAGTTTTGTACAATTTTGTACTTCCAAGCCATGCTAAAGCTAGAATAGATGTCTTTTTAAATCCAGAGCTTGACCCTAGAGGGAGTGGATATAATTTAATACAATCAAAAATAGCAATAGGCTCAGGTCAGCTTTTTGGTATGGGAATATTAGCTGGAAATCAAACCCAGCTTCGGATATCTTTATCCCAAAACAACAGATTTTATATTTTCTGTTATAGGAGAGGAAATGGGATTTATAGTTGCAACAGCTATAATTGTTATATATGTGATAATGATTACAAGAGCAATATATGTTGCAAAAACTGCAAAGGATGATATGGGAAGTTATATAGCAATTGGGATTGCTGGAATATTTACTTTTCATATGGTTGAGAATATAGGAATGACAATGGGAATACTTCCAATAACAGGAGTACCACTTCCGTTTGTAAGCTATGGTGGAAGCTCATTACTTATGAACTTTGTATGTATAGGAATGCTACTTAATATTAGTGCAAGACGTAAAAAGGCAATATTTATTGACTAAATAAAAGGGGAATTATATGCATTTACATGAACTAAAAATCGGAGATGTAATTTTAGAAAATAATATAATACTTGCACCAATGGCGGGAATAACAGATCATGCTTTTAGAATTATTTGTAAAGAATATGGTGTGCGGAGCTGTTTGCACAGAAATGGTAAGTGCAAAAGCAATAATGTATGGAGATGAAAAAACAAAACTCCTTTTAAATACGGAGGGGGAAAAAGGGCCAATAATTGTGCAAATTTTCGGAAGTGATATTGAAGCTATGAAGGTAGCTGCAAAATATGTACAGGAAATGGCAGATATTATTGATATAAATATGGGGTGTCCAGCACCTAAAGTAGTCAAAAATGGTGATGGTAGTAAACTACTTTTAAACATAGAACATGCAGTAGACATTGCAAAGGAGGTGGTAAAATCAGTAGATAAACCAGTTACAGTTAAGATTAGAAAAGGCTGGGACAATAAAAGTATTGTATATGAAGAATTGGGAAAGAGATTAGAGGAGGTGCGGAGTTTCAG